>JAYSZS010000299.1:0-18393 GCA_043737935.1 Propionivibrio sp.
GCGCCTAAACCTTCGATCGGCTGGTAACCCCGTGCCGGCATGGCCTCCAGACGGGATTTTTCGGCGATCCTGACGGCACCGAGCAGCGGGATCTTGCCGTTGTCGTCAAAGTACACACCGACGCCCAGATTAACTTTTGTTGTTCGCGTGTCGGCGTTAAAGGATTCATTCAGGCCGAGAATCGGGTCACGCGGGGCCATTTCAACAGCAGCGAAGATTGATGAGGTCATGGGTAATCCAAAAATATACAGTCAGTGTAGCGCTGGGGCGGAAGCCAGTGTTGGGCTGCCACGTGCTACGCATTGCATAAGGGGATGGTTCAATCCGTTGCCTGCTTATCCATCGGATGGTCTGAAACAATAAATACACTAGCGACAGCCCGTGCCGAAACCACGTAGAATTCTATCATGCCGAATTCACTTAAATCCCCCGATAACACACCGTTTGTAAGCTTTGAAGGCAGCCCCTTCCGTCTGCACCAGCCATTTCTGCCCGCCGGCGATCAGCCGGAAGCGATTGCCCGACTGGTTGAAGGACTTGAAGACGGGTTGTCCTTCCAGACCTTGCTCGGGGTAACTGGTTCGGGAAAGACCTACACCATGGCCAACGTCATTGCCCGTACCGGGCGCCCGGCGCTGGTGCTGGCCCCGAACAAGACCCTCGCGGCGCAGCTCTACTCAGAGTTTCGCGAGTTTTTCCCGGAAAACGCGGTCGAGTATTTTGTCTCCTATTACGACTATTACCAGCCAGAAGCCTACGTTCCCGCACGCGACCTGTTCATCGAGAAGGATTCGTCGATCAACGAGCACATCGAGCAGATGCGGCTTTCGGCAACCAAAAGCCTGCTCGAACGTCGCGATTGCGTCATTGTCGCCACCGTCTCCTGCATTTACGGCATCGGCGACCGCGACGAGTATCACAAGATGATTCTGACCATGCGCGTCGGCGACCGCATGGGACAGCGCGAGGTAATCAAGCGGCTGATCGAGATGCAGTACGAGCGCAACGAAATCGACTTCCATCGCGGCACCTTCCGCGTACGTGGCGACATCATCGACGTTTTCCCTGCCGAACATGCCGAGCACGCCATAAGGATCTCGCTTTTTGACGACGAGATTGAAGGTCTGCAACTGTTCGATCCGCTGACCGGACATTTGCAGAACAAACTCGCACGCTTTACCGTTTTCCCTTCATCGCATTACGTGACGCCGCGTGCAACCGTATTGCGCGCCATCGACGCCATCAAGATCGAGTTGCGTGAGCGCATCGAGTTTTTTAACAAGGAGAATCGGCTGGTCGAAGCACAACGTATCGAGCAGCGCACCCGCTTCGATCTGGAGATGCTTGACCAACTCGGATTCTGCAAGGGCATCGAAAACTACTCGCGCTATTTGTCCGGGCGCCTGGCTGGCGATCCCCCGCCGACCCTGATCGATTATTTATCTCCAGATGCGTTGATGTTCATCGATGAATCCCACGTCGCGATACCGCAAGTCGGCGCCATGTACAAGGGCGATCGATCGCGCAAGGAAAATCTGGTCAATTATGGATTCAGGCTACCGTCGGCACTGGACAACAGGCCGCTCAAGTTTGAAGAATATGAGGCCTTGTTGCGTCAGACCATTTTTGTTTCGGCGACGCCTTCCGACTACGAAAGAGCACACCAGGGACAGGTTGTTGAGCAACTCGTCCGCCCGACCGGATTGATCGACCCGGTGATCATTGTTCGCCCGGCGGCGACTCAGGTTGACGATCTTTTGTCTGAAATCAGGTTACGGGTGGCGCAGGATGAGCGGATTCTGGTAACGACGCTGACCAAGCGGATGTCCGAGGAATTGACCGACTATCTTGGAGAAAATGGGGTTCGCGTGCGCTACCTGCATTCGGACATTGATACGGTTGAACGTGTTGAAATAATTCGTGATCTGCGTCTGGGTCAGTTTGATGTGCTGGTTGGCATCAATCTGTTGCGTGAAGGTCTTGATATTCCGGAAGTTTCGCTGGTGGCCATTCTGGATGCCGACAAGGAAGGTTTTTTGCGCTCCGAGCGCTCGCTGATTCAAACCATCGGTCGTGCGGCGCGCCATCTCAATGGCACGGCCATCCTTTACGCGGACCGCATAACCGACTCGATGCGGCGCGCCATCTCCGAAACCGAACGTCGACGAGAAAAACAGATTAGATATAATGCTAGCCATGGCATTACCCCGAAGGGGGTGGCAAAGCGTATCAAGGATATGATCGACGGGGTCTATGATTTTGCCGGTGCTCAACGTGAGCTCAAGGCGGCGCAACAGCAAGCAGGTTATGAGGCAATGAGCGGGTCACAACTGACGCGTGAATTAAAGCGTCTGGAAAAGGAAATGATTGACTACGCCAGAAATTTGGAATTTGAAAAAGCGGCGGCATCGCGCGACCGCTTGTTTAGTATCAAGGAACAACTGTTTGGTGCTGCTACGCATGATAGCGGTGTTTGAACGAATTCGACGCCAAGTTGTCTGGTTTAATATAAATTCATCAGTCTGTGTAACAAGCCGTTAATTTAGAATCGACAGTCAAGTGATTTAAAAAGTGTTTTTTTCTGCTTGTGATGAGCTGCTTCTCGCACGGCCTCGAACGAACCTGTGGAGGGTGAGCGAATGATTAGAGTACTGTTTGTTTGCATGGGCAATATTTGCCGCTCGCCTACAGCCGAAGGTGTCTTTCGCCGGAAGTTGCAAGAGAAAAAACTTGACGACAAAGTTGATGTGGCATCTGCGGGCACTCACGGATATCACGTCGGAGAAGCTCCGGATCAGCGCACTCAGCGGGCAGCAGCCAGACGAGGCTATGATCTTTCCGGCATACGTGCGCGTAAAGTAGCACCACAGGATCTCGACTATTTTGATCTGATTCTGGCGATGGATCGTAACAGCCTTGAGGCACTGAATCGGGTTTGTCCTCCGGAGCGATCCGAGCGTCTGGGCTTGTTTATGGACTATTCAAGCAATTTTGACGATGAAGAGGTGCCTGATCCCTATTATGGATTAGGTCAGGGATTCGATCTGGTCCTGGATATGGTCGAAGATGCAACCAAGGGTCTGGTAGATTTGGTCAAGGAGCGATCTGCCTCAATGACAGCAAAGGATGCGAACAATAAATCGCGTTAGAAAATTCAAGTCAGAGTAAACAAACGGGGGCGCAATATGCGCCCCCGTTGCATACCAAACTACCTGCCGGTGATTTCTGCCGACCTATCTACTTGTTTCAACCCTTTCGAGGGGCTCATCAGGCACCATGACAGCCGCCGGGCGCTTGCGACGTGGGGTCGATTCAATCACCGTCGCTTCCGGTTGCCGCGATTTGACCTTGTCGCTACTCGTTTCAACCATGACCAAACCGCTGGTCTGGAGCGCACTTTCAAGATCTAACAAAGGTTCCATCGGAAGCAGTGTCGGGGGCGCAATGGTAGCGGGTTCAAATGCACTTGCCGCTTCATGCTTAACCGGTTTCAACACTTCAACAACAAGCGGTGCAGAAACAGTTTCCCGGGTAGCGGTTTCAACCTCGCTTGTAACCTCAATGATTGTCACCTGGGCTTCGACTGGCTCGGCAGTCCGCATGGTTACCCGGTTTGCAGTCTCCAGGGGGTCAGGCAAGGCAACTGGCGCTATTTCGGCCACCGTTACTAGCGCAAGCGGCACAACATCGGCCTCGGTCTTTGTTTCAAGTGACGGAAATGTTTCGTTTCCAATGACCACCGCCTCAACCGCGTCAACTGGGGGTGAAGTTTCAGTGGCGTTGGCTTCGGCAGGATTCTCGCTCCGTTCGCCACGATCACGACGACCGCCGCGACGACTTCGGCGGCGGGTTCCGATGCCATCTGCAGCCACTTTATCTGAAGTTTCAACATTATCGGGAATACCGGTTTTATCATCAGCAAGCGGAGCGATCGCAGCCTGTTCCTTACGCTCCGGACGTGGTTCACCCCGTGGGCGACGGGGCTCACGCGCTTCCTTGGGCTCGCGCGGCTTCTGATTCTCATCACGTGCAGAAGTTTGTGCCGGGCGCGACTCGCGGGCTGATTCACGATTGGCGCGTGACTCACGCCCCTCGCCTTCTTCGTCGCGTCGAATGTTTCTTGAGCCACGTCGCCCGTCGCGCTGTCCATCCCGTTGCGTGCTGTTACGAGGTTTTTTTTCCGGCGTTGGCGACGGTGCAGGCTCAGATTTATTATTGAACCACGAAAGAATTCTGGCAATAAAACCGATTGCCGGTTTTTCGTCCGCAACTTTGGCTTTCTCGGTAACGATGGGGGCGGGCTCACTTGTCGTGATGCCCTTGATTGCTGCTTCCTGACGCGGCGATTTGACTTCGCCCGCGATTGACGCTTGCCTGGTGGTTTCTTCGGAGGGTAGATCAACCATCTTGTATGAGGGTTGCTGGATTTCGTCCTGATTCAATTCGTCATGACGCAGACGAATAATGCTGTGCTGCGGCGTTTCCAGATGAACATTGGGGATCAACAGTATGCTGACCTTGTGCCGCAATTCGATGGCCTGAATATCCGTGCGTTTTTCATTAAGCAGATAGGTAGCGACATCAACGGGCACCTGGGAATGTACGGTAGCGGTGTTGTCCTTCATCGCTTCTTCTTCAAGGATACGCAAAATGTGCAGCGCGGCCGATTCTGCACTGCGAATATGGCCGGTTCCGGAACAGCGTGGACAGGGGATATAACTGGTTTCAGCAAGCGCCGGACGCAGTCGTTGACGCGACAGTTCCATCAAACCGAAACGGCTGATTTTTCCGGTCTGCACACGCGCACGATCAAGTCGCAGGCCATCGCGCAGACGGTTTTCAACTTCACGCTGATTGCGCTGACTCTCCATGTCGATGAAGTCGATGATGATCAGCCCCCCCAGATCGCGAAGGCGTAACTGACGAGCAACTTCTTCTGCGGCTTCGAGGTTGGTCTTGTAGGCTGTTTCCTCAATATCTGCACCACGTGTCGAACGACCGGAGTTGACGTCAACCGAAACCAGAGCCTCGGTGTGGTCGATTACAATGGCGCCTCCCGAGGGCAGGATAACCTGACGGGAGTATGCCGACTCGATCTGGTGCTCGATCTGGAAGCGCGAAAAGAGCGGTACGTCATCACGATAGCGCTTGATGCGGTTGACGGTTCCGGGCATGACATGCGCCATGAATTGGCGTGCCTGCTCATAAACGTCGTCGGTATCGATCAGTATTTCGCCGATATCAGGCTGGAAATAGTCACGAATGGCGCGAATGACCAGACTGCCTTCCTGATAAATCAGGAAAGCGCCTTTTTGCTGGTTGGCTGCGCCATCGATCGCTTTCCATAACTGCATCAGGTAATTAAGATCCCACTGTAGCTCTTCGGCATTGCGACCGATGGCGGCTGTGCGGGCAATCAGGCTCATGCCTTGCGGCACCTGCAATTGATCCATCACCTCGCGCAGTTCGGCGCGATCGTCACCCTCGACACGGCGGGAGACACCCCCCCCCCTCGGGTTGTTGGGCATCAGCACCAAGTATCGACCGGCCAGACTGACAAAAGTCGTCAACGCGGCGCCCTTGTTTCCGCGCTCGTCCTTATCGACCTGGACGATCAGTTCCTGGCCTTCGCGCAGGGCTTCCTTGATGGTCGCGCGACTGGCCTCGACGCCCGGCTGGAAATAGGTGCGGGATATCTCCTTGAACGGGAGAAAGCCGTGCCGTTCAGCACCGTAGTCGACAAACGCCGCTTCGAGGCTGGGTTCGATACGGGTGATGACGGCCTTGTAAATGTTGCTCTTTTTTTGTTCCTTGGCAGCCGATTCAATGTCGAGATCAACAAGTTTTTGACCATCAACAATGGCGACACGGAGTTCTTCGGCCTGTGTCGCATTAAATAGCATGCGTTTCATAAAATTGGCTCCCACGCGCAAATACGGGGGAGCGCCTTGTGCAGGCAGCGATGGATTAGTTGTGTGAGGGACGCTTCATGGGCTTTCCGGTATGGCAACTAATAAGCAAGTCTCGCTGAATTTATTCTTGTTCAAACCCTGAAAAATCAAGGCTCACGAATCTGCTTGGGGCGATCCGAACGTGGTAAGCGCGCACAAATCTAGTAGTATCGCTACTTGTGGTGAGCGTACGTAACCAGTTGATTCGCGCTGTTTGATCTTGCACAGGTTGGTGCAAGCGAGGCGGCTGATGCCTGCCGGAAAGTGCGTCGCAATTACAAAAGAATCGGCGCCGCTCGACGGTCTAACGGCTCAGCGCCTCTTTCAATCGAAGACGCAAACCAGGATTAGTATATTCATAATGGCCGAACTAAGCAAAAGTTCTGTTACACAGGCCATCATCGGCGAAGACGAACAGGGACAACGTCTCGATAATTTCCTTCTGAAGATCTGCAAGGGTGTGCCCAAAAGCCATATTTATCGCATTGTTCGTAGCGGAGAAATCCGGGTGAACAGCAAGCGGGCAAGGGTTTCTTATCGTCTTCAGAATGGGGATATCCTGCGTATCCCACCGATTCGTATTGCCCATCGAGACGAAGAAATCGTCGCCGGGGCAGAGATCAAGGTCGCACTGCCGATTGTCTATGAAGACGAAGCCATGCTGGTCGTGGACAAGCCCTCAGGGATTGCCGTGCATGGGGGTAGCGGCGTCAGTTTTGGCGTCATTGAGGCACTACGGCGACAGCGGCCACAAGCGCACTTCCTTGAACTGGCGCATCGGCTTGACCGCGAAACTTCGGGAATCCTGCTGGTGTGCAAGAAGCGTTCGGCATTGATCGCATTGCACGACATGTTTCGTGAAGGGGGGCTGGCAGGCCGTGGCCGTGGCGTCGACAAGCGCTATCTGGCCCTGGTCAAGGGACGCTGGACGGATCAGGTGCGTAATGTAAAGTTGCCACTGCTCAAGTATTTGCTGGAGTCAGGAGAACGGCGTGTCAGGGTTTCCGATGAAGGCAAAACATCGCATACCGTCTTTCGTCTGGTCGCCCGGTGGGAACAATTCACCCTGCTGGAAGCCGAACTCAAATCTGGTCGTACTCACCAGATTCGTGTCCATCTGGCGCATCTCGGTTTCCCGATTGCCGGTGACCAAAAATATGGGGATTTCACTTTAAACAAGTCATTACCGAAAGCAGGGCTTAAACGCATGTTCCTGCACGCCTGGAAAATACAGTTATCGCATCCGGTCAGCGGGATGGAGATGGCGCTTGAAGCACCGATGCCGGAAGCCCTTGAATCTTTTCTGAAACTACTTTCAACCTTAGAAACACAGGATTATGGGCAAAAGATTTGACCTTCTGGTTTTTGATTGGGACGGCACCCTTCTCGATTCGACCGGAGCCATCGTCGATGCGGTCAAGGCTTCATGCCGCGATCTCGGCCTGCCTGAACCGCCAGATGCACATGCACGCCAGGCTATTGGTCTCGGACTGGCCGACGCCTTGCGTCATTCGGTGCCGCTCCTTGCCGAAGAGAGGTTTCCTGAAATTGTTGAGCGCTACAGGCACCACTACCTTACACGTGACCATGAGTTGCATTTGTTTGACGGCGCCCCGGAAATGATCGCTGAACTGCATTCAGCGGGATTCCTGCTGGCGGTGGCAACCGGGAAGAGTCGTCTGGGACTCGATCGATCCATGGTGCAGTGCGGTTTGGGGCTTTATTTTTCAGCAACGCGCTGTGCTGACGAGTGTTATTCCAAACCGCATCCGCAGATGCTGGACGAGTTGATGGCGGAATTCGGTGTGACGCCGGAACGGACAGTCATGATCGGCGATACAACTCACGATTTGCAGATGGCAATCAATGCAGGAGTGGCCGGTTTGGCTGTTACCTATGGCGCGCACCCGGCCAGGGCGCTTGATGCCTTGAGTCCGCTGGCCCGATTGCACAACATCGCAGAGTTGGCAAGATGGCTAAGGACGCATGCCTGAACCACATTTCAGATGCGTTTATTGGCTTTTTGAAGCACTGGAATATGATGAATCCAAGCTATACTTAGCCTGCGCGATAAATGGAGCGCGGCAATTCATACTTGATGCCTGCTGTCTGGGGCAACGTATCCCTAAAAATAATCATGCCGCTATCTGTTGATCCTTATGATGGCGCTGTTTAGTACACTCCAATCGAGAAAATATCGTGGAAATACTTGGTAACGACCCGCAATGGGAACGACAACTGCTGGAGCAGATTGCATTTGCTTCATTAAAAGAGCAAAAGGCCAAACGTCGCTGGGGAATTTTCTTCAAGCTTGCCATCCTGACTTACCTGATTGCCGTACTGGTTCTGGTGGTTGATTGGGGCGGCTCCGAAAAACTCGTTGACGGAAAGCACACGGCTCTGATCAATCTGCGCGGCACGATTGAAACTTCCGGCGACGCAAGTGCGGATAAAATCAATGGTGCGTTGCAGTCTGCTTTTGAAGACAAGGGAACGGCCGGCATTATCATCCGGATCAACAGTCCGGGGGGCAGTCCGGTGCAGGCCGGAATAGTCAATGATGAAATCCGTCGCCTGCGTGCCAAGCATCCGGAGATCCCGCTCTATGTTGTGGTTGAGGATTTGTGTGCTTCAGGTGGGTATTACATTGCTGCTGCCGCTGACAAGATATTTGTCGACAAGGCCAGTATCGTCGGTTCCATCGGTGTGTTGATGGAGGGATTCGGATTTACCGGCACCATGGATAAACTGGGTGTTGAACGTCGTCTGCTGACGGCGGGAATAAACAAGGGATTTCTCGATCCCTTCTCACCGCAGGATGAAAAGCAGAAAGAACACGCCCAGGTTTTGCTTGGTGAAATTCATAGGCAGTTCATCGAGGTTGTTCGTCAGGGGCGCGGGAAACGCCTAAAGGAGACCCCTGAAATGTTCTCGGGTTTGATGTGGACCGGTAGTCAAAGCATTCAGTTGGGTTTGGCCGATGATTTCGGAACTGTCGATTCTGTAGCGAGAGATCTGATCAAGGCAGAAAACATTCTCGATTACTCGCTCAAGGAAAACATCGCAGAGCGTTTTGCCAAACGTTTCGGAGCAGAAATGGGGCAAAGCATGGCATTTCGCTTGTTTGGTAGCGATCGGACAGCGCTTCGCTAAAGTTCAATTCATCAGTCAGGCCTGAAGCAAGAAGATCGTCGGCTGTCGGTCGATGCTCGGCAAACCCTGTCGACGCCAACCGGAAGTAGTGCGTGTCATGATGCTCTCGCTGGCCAGTGTGAGATCGGTCGCGACGCAGATTTTCGTATTCGGAGCGCAGGTATTGATCAGCGTTTCGAGTATCTGATTATTGCGGTAGGGCGTTTCAATGAAAATCTGCGTTTTTTTTTCTTGGAGTGAATCCTTTTCCAGTTCCCGCAGTTTTTTTTGCCGCAGCTCGTTTTTTACCGGAAGGTAGCCATGGAAGGCGAAATTCTGGCCGGACAGACCCGAACCCATCAAGGCGAGGACAATCGAAGAGGGGCCGATCATCGGTAGAACCTGGATTCCCTCGCTGTGCGCCAAGGCGACCAGATTGGCACCGGGATCCGCTACGGCGGGGCACCCCGCCTCGGAAATCAGTCCGACGTCGAGCCCGGCGAGCAGAGGTGCCAGCAATTCGCTGAGTTTGCTCGGTAATGTATGTTCGTTAAGTTCACGAATCTCGATTTGTTGCAGTGGCGTATCGGAAGGGAGTGACTTGAGGAAAGCTCGTGCCGACTTCGCGTTCTCAGCAACGAAATGCTTAAGTTGCCTGGCGCAATCACGTACTGGCTTTGGCAGGGCGGCATCAACCGAGGTTTGGCCGAGTGGAACCGGGATCAAGTAGAGTTTTCCTTTGCTCATATATTACTTTCAATATACTGAATAACTATATGATTAAATGATATTAATATTTTCTTTTGCAAGCAAATCGCAGAGCGCAATCAGGGGCAGGCCGATCAGCGCATTGGGATCATCCCCCTCCATTTTGGCAATCAACGCAATTCCCAAACCTTCGGATTTTGCACTTCCAGCGCAGTTGTAGGGTTGCTCTCTGCGCAGGTAATTTTCGATTTCATCGTCGCTCAGGTTTCGGAAAGTGACCAGCGTCGGGACACCGCACAAACGCGCTTTACCGGTTTTTGCGTTGAGCAGGCAAAGCCCGGTAAAAAAGTTCACGCTACGACCACGCATTGCCTGTAACTGCTTTACCGCATTTTCATGGCTGCCCGGCTTGCCAAAAACCTGATCATCAAGGCAGGCAATCTGGTCGCTGCCAATGATCAGCGCGCCAGGATACTGCTCAACAACTGCGCGGGCTTTGGTTTCGGATAGGCGCAGCGCGGTCGCCTCTGGCGTCTCGTCGTGCACAGCGGTTTCGTCAACACCCGGGTTGGCCATTGCAAACGGCAAACCTAGCCGGGCAAGTAGTTCGCGGCGGAATACTGAAGTCGAGGCAAGTACAATTTGCGTTTGGGGCATAAAAAATAACCGTTAAATCGCTAATTTCGCGGGGATAATCAAAAAATTGGAAAAAATCCAAATAGTTGCGTCGCTGCTTTGACTTCGAAAGCCAAAAATAATATCATGCGCCCCTTATGTCGCAAGGGATTGTTATTAACAGTCTGTCGTTTGCTCGGGAAGCAGGATCGCTGCAAGGCGAATTGCCGATCGCCGGCCTGACTCGTATACTCGACAAGCTTGTCGATTCTGCGGGTTTTTTGAGTTACCGGGTCGTGGGCGGGGTGGGTTCGCGCAACAGGCCGCAGTTGTTGTTGCAGTTGGACGGGGTATTGTCCGTTTGCTGTCAGCGTTGCCTGGAAGGAATCGACTATCCGGTTGAGGTGCGTAGCCTGCTGGAATTAGTCGATGATGAAGATGATCTGAAGCAGGAGGAGATTGAAGATGATTCAAGAGATTTCCTCCCGGCGCAAGGCGAACTCGATATTGTTGCGTTGATAGAAGATGAGATCATTCTCAACCTACCCTCGGCGCCGCGTCACGAAAATTGTGCTTTGCCTGAGACAGGGCAGGGAACAGGAAGAATCTCACCCTTTTCCGTGCTGAAAGATGTTAGGGGCAAGGCAGAGTGAATTTGTTATTTGGAGTAATTTATGGCCGTTCAACAGAACAAGAAATCCACATCCAAGCGCGGCATGCATCGTGCGCACGATTTTCTGACCAACCCGCCGCTGGCTGTTGAGCCGACGACCGGTGAAGTCCATCTGCGCCACCACATCAGCCCATCCGGTTATTACCGTGGCAAGAAGGTCTCCAAGGGTACAGGCGAGTAAGGTTTCTGGATTGGGCAGGCAGTTTTCCCTGACAGGAAATTGCCTGCCTTTTCTTTTGCCGTATCTTTGGCCTTTTCCCGGATGACTGTTACTGTCGCCATCGACTGTATGGGCGGAGACTTTGGTCCTGTCGTAACCGTGCGCGCCGCGCTTGACTTCGTGCGCAAGCATGACGACGTGCGGGTTATCCTTGTTGGTCTTGAAGAGAAAATTCACCCTTTTCTTGAAAAAACGGGCGATAGTCGCATTTCCATTCGTCACGCCGGCGAAATCGTGGCAATGGATGATTCGCCGGCACTGGCGCTGCGCAACAAGAAAGATTCCTCGATGCGGGTCGCTATCAACCTCGTCAAGCAAGGCGAAGCTGATGCCTGCGTCTCGGCCGGCAATACCGGTGCGCTGATGGCCATTTCGCGCTTTGTTCTCAAGATGCTTCCCGGCATCGACCGCCCCGCAATCTGTGCCATTCTTCCGACAGCGATTGGCCATAGCCATGTGCTTGACCTGGGCGCCAATGTCGATTGCAGTCCCGAACACCTGCTACAGTTCGGTATCATGGGGGCTTCGTTGGTTTCGGCGATAGAGCACAAGGATCGGCCTACAGTCGGCATTCTCAATATCGGTGAGGAAGATATCAAGGGTAACGAGGTCGTCAAACGTGCAGCCGAACTCCTGAAGGACTCCGGGCTTAACTTCGTCGGCAACATCGAAGGAGACGGGATATATAAGGGAGACGCCGAAGTTATCGTTTGTGACGGATTCGTCGGCAATGTCGCCCTCAAGGCATCGGAAGGTCTGGCACAGATGCTGGCGACTTTCCTGAGGCAGGAATTCAGTCGCAATCTGCTGACCCGACTGCTGGCCTTGATCGCCATGCCGGTGTTGAAAAGCTTCAAGAAACGTGTCGACCACAGGCGCTACAACGGTGCCACCCTGCTGGGCCTAAAGGGAATAGTCGTCAAGAGTCACGGTTCAGCAGACGTTTATTCCTTTACCAACGCCCTTGATCGTGCCGCTGAAGAAGCCAGAACCGGAGTACTCGAGCGCATCTCCCAGCGCGTTGAATTGCAACACCCTTTGCCGGAGAGTGCATAGCATGTTTGCCCGCATCGCAGGCGTCGGCAGTTATCTGCCCGGAGCGCCTCTAAGCAACGACGATCTCAAACAACGAGGGGTCGAAACCAATGATGAATGGATTATAAGCCGCACGGGAATCAAGGCGCGTCACCTTGCCGACGCCAACTGCACGTCAAGTGATCTGGCGCTTGAAGCCAGCCGCAAGGCACTTGTAGCGGCTGGAATCGATGCCGGCGCGCTTGATCTGATTATCGTTGCCACCTCGACCCCGGATTACATTTTCCCAAGTACGGCGTGCCTGTTGCAGGCTAAACTTGGCAATCACAGCGCCATGGCCTTCGACGTGCAGGCGGTCTGCAGCGGTTTTGTCTACGCCCTAAATATCGCCGAAAAGTTCATACGTTGCGGTAGCCACAAGAAGGTTTTGGTGGTCGGTGCAGAAGTTTTTTCAAGGATTCTTGACTGGGATGACCGCGCGACGTGCGTTCTGTTTGGTGATGGCGCTGGCGCGGTCATTCTGGAAGCTTCCGGAAAACCAGGCATTCTGGCCAGCGCAGCGCATGCCGATGGTGCGTACCATGGCATCCTGTCGGTTCCCGGCAATGTCTGTGGTGGAAAAGTAATCGGCGATCCTTTTCTGCGTATGGACGGGCAGGCTGTTTTCAAGTTTGCTGTCCGGGTGCTGGCCGATGTAGCACAGGAGTGCTGCGCGCTTGCCGGGATTCTGCCTACCGGGATTGATTGGTTGATACCGCACCAGGCCAACATCCGCATTATCGAATCGACTGCCAAGAGGGTGGGGGTCGACATGAACAAAGTCATCGTGACGGTTGACCGTCACGGCAACACCTCGGCGGCTTCCATCCCGCTGGCACTGGATGCGGCTGTTCGCGACGGGCGCGTTCAGAGAGGACATAAAGTCCTGCTTGAAGGTGTTGGCGGCGGTTTTACCTGGGGCGCCGTTTTGCTGGAATTTTAAGGGGATAATCTATGACATTTGCGTTTGTCTTTCCCGGTCAGGGCTCCCAGTCGGTTGGCATGATGGCGGCTTACGGAAATTCTGCAGTGATTCGCTCGACCTTTGATGAGGCCTCTTCAACGCTGGGGCAAGATCTTTGGCAACTGCTCTCTGACGGTCCGGCCGAAGCACTGACACAAACGTTCAATACGCAGCCGGTCATGTTGACGGCCGGGGTAGCCGCCTATCGCCTGTGGCTCGACAAGGGCGGCAAGCTTCCGGCGCTGGTTGCCGGGCATAGCCTCGGTGAGTATTCGGCGCTGGTTGCCGCCGGGGTTATCGATTTCAAGGACGCTGTTCCGCTCGTTCGTTTGCGCGCTGCTGCGATGCAGGAAGCGGTGCCGTCCGGTAAGGGAGCGATGGCGGCCATAATGAACCTTGCTGACGAAAAGATTCGCGAAGCCTGTGCCGAAGCCTTGAGCGAAACAGGGATCGGGGAAGTCGTCGAACCGGTCAACTTCAATGCGCCCGGACAAACCGTGATTGCCGGCAGCAAGGCCGCTGTTGAACGTGCCTGCGAAGGCTGCAAGGCGCGAGGCGCAAAACGAGCCTTGATACTACCTGTTTCTGCGCCTTTTCACTCCACGCTAATCCGACCGGCAGCCGACAAATTGGGAGCCCGTCTGGCCGAACTGAATTTTGCTGCGCCGAAGATCCAGGTAGTCAATAACGTCGATGTCGCCATCGAATCCGACCCGGCGAGAATCAAGGATGCGCTGATTCGTCAGGCCTTCTCGCCGGTACGCTGGGTTGAAACGATTCAGAAAATCGCTGCCATGGACATTACGAAAGTTGCCGAGTGCGGCCCGGGCAAAGTTCTGGCGGGCCTCACCAAACGTTGTTCCGAGGGCCTGGCCAGTATCGCGCTGGCCGATCTGGCGTCGATCGAAGCGGCCATCAAGACTCTGGAGTAAGCGGCAATGCTCAACGGACAGGTTGCTCTCGTGACCGGAGCCTCTCGCGGTATCGGCCAGGCCATTGCGCACGAGCTGGGCAGGCAGGGCGCATGCGTGATTGGGACTGCCACCAGCAGCGATGGCGCTGCAAAAATCTCTACCTATCTAGCTGCAGCAGGCATCAAGGGAGAGGGAGCCGAGCTTGAAGTGTGTGATCCGGCGCAAGTTGATGCCCTGATTACCCGTGTCGAAAAGACGTTTGGTGCAACAGCTATTCTGGTCAATAATGCTGGGATTACGCGCGACAATCTCGCGATGCGCATGAAGGACGATGACTGGGATGCGGTGCTCGACACCAACCTGAAAGCTGTTTTCCGACTTTCCAAGGCCGTGATGCGCGGCATGATGAAGGCACGTCAGGGACGGATCATCAATATTACTTCGGTCGTCGGCCATTCTGGCAATCCCGGACAGGCCAACTATTGCGCGGCCAAAGCCGGTGTCGCCGGTATGACTCGTTCATTGGCACGTGAGCTGGGCAGTCGCAACATCACGGTCAACTGTGTCGCGCCGGGTCTTATTGATACCGACATGACCAGGAACTTTGACGAAAAGCAGCGGGAGTCACTGATCGCCACCATTCCGCTCGCTCGTCTCGGGTTGCCGGAGGACGTTGCAGCCGCAGTCGGTTTTTTGGCCTCAGCGGGTGCCGCTTACATAACCGGAACGACGATTCACGTCAATGGCGGTATTTATTTGGATTAATTACCGTGAGGGTGGCAGGCGATACAGACCACTTCGTCTGCTTATTTGGTAAGAGTCGGCCATTTTGGTAGAATAGCGCCGTTTTGTTTCATACATGAACCTTGGAAGGAGCCCCTAGATGGAAAATATTGAACAGCGCGTCAGAAAAATTGTCGCAGAACAACTTGGCGTTAATGAAGCGGACATCAAGAACGAGTCTTCGTTCGTTGATGACCTCGGCGCGGATTCGTTGGATACAGTTGAACTGGTCATGGCACTCGAAGAAGAATTCGAATGCGAGATTCCGGATGATGAAGCCGAGAAAATCACCAATGTTCAGCAAGCCATTGATTACATCCTGAACCACAAGAAGTAATCCTTCTTGAGGATTTGGTTGCGGGCAGTTCTGATGATTCTGCCCGTAGCGCTTTGTTTCTGACTGCTTCACCCCGAATTCTGAATTTTCCCTGTTCACCCCGGAGAGAAAATTGGCACGTCGCAGAGTTGTCATCACCGGCCTTGGAATTGTTTCTCCGGTCGGCAATACCGTTGAACAAGCCTGGCAGAACATTATTGCCGGTCGCTCCGGGATCGACCGGATCACGCGTTTCGATGCGTCCTCATTCCCTGTGCAGATTGCCGGTGAAGTGAGGAATTTCGATGTGACCAAATTCCTGCCGGCGAAAGATGCTCGGCGCATGGATTTGTTTATCCACTACGGGATGGCAGCAGGCATTCAGGCAATTCAGGATGCCGGACTCGAGGCGCATCCGGCCAATGCCGAGCTTGTCGGCGTTTCAATCGGATCGGGTATCGGTGGTTTACCTCTGATTGAGAATACGCGTGACGAGTTCATCGCTTCTGGCGTCCGCAAGATTTCTCCCTTTTTCATCCCCGGTTCGATCATCAACATGATCTCGGGTAACCTGTCGATCCTTTACGGCTACAAGGGGCCGAACATTGCCCTGGTCAGCGCGTGCTCGACAGGAACGCACAGTATTGGTGATGCGGGCCGGCTCATTGAATACGGTGACGCCGAGATCATGATTGCCGGCGGTGCCGAGGGCAGTGTTTCACCTCTTGGCCTCGGCGGATTCTGCGCCGCGCGCGCCCTGTCGACACGCAACGATGACCCCAAAACGGCAAGCCGTCCGTGGGACAAGGACCGTGACGGTTTCGTTCTGGCCGAGGGGGCCGGCGTCATGGTGCTTGAAGAGTACGAGCATGCCAAAGCCCGCGGTGCAAGAATTTATTGCGAATTGGCTGGTTTTGGCATGAGTGCCGACGCCAATCACATGACAGCCCCCTGCGAAGATGGCGAGGGCGCTGCCCGTTGCATGACCAACGCGCTGCGTAATGCCCAAGTCAACACCCAGGATGTGCACTACCTGAATGCTCACGGTACCTCGACTCCGCTGGGCGACAAGGCGGAAACGGTCGCCGTCAAGCGCGCCTTTGGTGATCACGCCAAGAGTCTGGTGGTCAATTCAACTAAATCGATGACTGGTCACCTGCTCGGTGCGGCCGGCGGTATTGAGGCCATCTTTACAGCGCTGGCAATCTACAATCAGATTTCGCCGCCAACCATCAATATTTTCAATCAGGATGAATCGTGCGATCTTGATTACTGCGCCAATGAGGCCCGGAAAATGAAGATAGACATCGCCATTTCCAATTCATTCGGCTTCGGCGGCACCAATGCAACCTGCGTCTTTAAGCGGGTCTAGCGAACCAGACCGAGCTTCCAAGCCGTGCAGTTCCCGGTTTCCATTGAACTTCAGCGCTCGCATCTGCTGACCCTTCTGCTCCTCCTGTTTCACGCCCTGGCTGCTGGCTCCGTTATCGCTTTGCCATGGGACTGGCTTTTTCGTTCCGTCCTGCTGGGTGTCGTAGGGTGGTCGTTATGGCACTCACTGTATCCGCACATAATTATTGGCTTGCGAATTTCCGGGCGGGACGGGCTGGAGGGCCGCTTGGCTGACGGAAATCGCGTTTCGCTTACGGCACTGCCTGAAAGCACTGTGTTTACCCGATTAATCGTATTACGGTTGCGCAATGGCGAAGAAAAGCGGGTCAGCAGCCTTGCCTTGCTCCCCGACCAGATGTCTGCCGAACAGTTTCGCTGCCTTCGTCTATGGTTACGCTGGCATACAGAGTCTAAGGACGACGTCGGGACGGCCTTCTAAGCAGCGTATTTCTGGCTTTCGGTAACATTTCCGGATAGTCGCGGCTAAAGTGCAACCCTCTGCTCTCACGGCGTTTCAATGCACAGCGAACGATCAAATCGGCCGTCAAGACAAGATTGCGCAGTTCGATCAGGTCGTGGCTGACTCTGAAGTTTGAATAATACTCGTCGATTTCGTGTGTCAGAAGACGGATGCGGTGCTGAGCTCGCTGCAGACGCTTGGTGGTACGGACAATGCCCACGTAGTCCCACATGAATCGGCGCAGTTCATCCCAGTTGTGCGAAATGACAATTTCCTCATCGGGGTCAGTCACGCGACTGGCATCCCATTGTGGCAGATCGGGAAGTTCAACTTTCGCTTGCTCGAGAATATCCTTGACTGCCGCTTCAGCAAAAACAAGACATTCGAGCAGAGAATTGCTGGCCAGCCGGTTGGCGCCATGCAAGCCGGTGCAGGCGGCCTCTCCCGCTGCATATAGCCCTGGAATATCGGTTCGTGCCCGCAGATCGGTAATGATTCCGCCGCAGGTGTAATGTGCGGCAGGAACAACCGGGATCGGTTCAAGCGATATGTCGATGCCAAGCTTGAGGCAGCGCGCAAAGATGTTGGGGAAGTGCTCGCTGAGGAATTCCTTCGGCTTGTGCGAGATGTCGAGATAAACGCAGTCAAGTCCCCGTTTCTTCATCTCGAAGTCGATGGCGCGGGCCACCACATCGCGCGGCGCCAGTTCGGCTCGCGCATCGTGGGCAGGCATGAAACGTGTGCCGTCCGGCAGGCGAAGCAGGGCGCCTTCGCCCCGTACTGCTTCGGATATCAGGAAGGACTTGGCCTGCGGGTGGTAAAGACAAGTCGGGTGGAACTGAATGAATTCCATATTGGCAACCCGGCAGCCGGCGCGCCAGGCCATGGCAATGCCGTCTCCGGTTGAAGTGTCCGGATTGGTCGTATAAAGATATACCTTGCCAGCGCCACCCGTTGCAATCAAAGTATGCGACGCACCGACGGTCAATACTTCGCCACTGTCGCTATCGAGCGCGTAGGCGCCATAGCAACGCTTGTCGGCAAGCCCCAACTTGTCGCCGGTAATCAGATCAATGGCAATGTGGCGCTCAAGAACGCTGATGTTCGGATGCTCGCGAACCTTGCGTGTCAGGATGTCCTGTACTGCCAGTCCGGTCGTGTCAGCGACGTGAATGACGCGGCGGGCACTGT
>JAYSZS010000300.1:0-8673 GCA_043737935.1 Propionivibrio sp.
ACTTCTAACGGCTGCGCCGCTGGGCAGGGCGAGACACTTCACGAACCAGTTCGGAAAACTCATCGACATCCTCAAAGTTCCGATAGACGGAAGCAAAGCGGACATAGGCCACCTTGTCGAGTTTCTTTAGCTCGCGCATGACCATCTCGCCGACTTTTTCAGAGGGGATTTCGCGTTCGCCCAGCGTCAACAGCTTTTCTTCAATGCGCGTTATCGCCGCATCGACGGCTTCGACCGTCACCGGCCGCTTGCGCAGCGACAGCCTCAGACTGGCCGCCAGTTTTTCGCGCTCGAAATCGACGCGCGAGCCGTTTTTCTTGACCACCTGCGGCAGCCGTATTTCCGCCCGCTCGAAGGTTGAAAAACGTTTGTCGCAAGTCTTGCAACGGCGCCGGCGACGAACGATGTCGCCCTCCTCGTTGATTCGCGTATCGGCAACAGTGGTGTCAGCCGCGCCGCAGAACGGACATTTCATTGAGCGCACCTTGCCCGAATCAGGCGAAAGCAGTGAACAATGAAGAGAAAAAGCTCAGCTTCCCGACCGCACTGCCACTTCAGGCAATGCCACAAGGCAAACATCGGGCTGCTTTTCACTCCGGTCTCCTTACTCTTCACTCCTCACTTGACGGCGCATCATGCGCCGTACACCGGGTACTTTTTGCACAACACGGACACATCTCTGCGTACTCGCGCCAGCACGGCTTCGTCATTCGGCGCTTCGATCACGTCGGCGATCAGGTGGGCGACCTCTTCGGACTCGATCTCGGTAAAGCCGCGCGTGGTCATGGCGGGTGATCCAATGCGGATGCCGGAAGTGACCATCGGCTTCTGCGGGTCGTTCGGAATGCCGTTCTTGTTAACCGTGATGTGCGCCTTGCCGAGTACAGCTTCGGCTTCCTTACCGGTAATATTCTTGGGGCGCAGATCGACCAGGAAGACATGCGATTCGGTACGCCCGGAAACGATGCGCAGGCCGCGCTCTTCTGCCAGCACACGCGACAGCACACGGGCATTGGCCAGCACCTGCTCCTGATAGGCGCGGAACTCAGGCATCAGCGCCTCCTTGAAGGCCACCGCCTTGGCGGCAATTACGTGCATCAGCGGGCCGCCCTGTATACCGGGGAAGATCGCCGAGTTGATCGCCTTCTCGTGTTCGGCCTTCATCAGGATGACGCCGCCGCGTGGGCCACGCAGCGTCTTGTGCGTGGTTGAAGTGATCACGTCGGCATGCGGCAAAGGGCTGGGGTAACAACCCGCCGCAATCAACCCGGAATAGTGCGCCATATCCACCAGGAAAATCGCGCCGACTTCCCTGGCCACTTTGGCAAAACGTTCGAAGTCGATACGTAACGAGTAGGCCGAAGCGCCGGCGATGAGGATCCTCGGCTTGTGCTCGCGCGCCAGTTCTTCCATCTTCTCGTAGTCGATCGCCTCGCTGGCATCAAGACCGTAGGCGACGACCTTGAACCACTTGCCCGACATGTTGAGCGGCATGCCGTGCGTCAGGTGGCCACCTTCGGCCAGGCTCATCCCCATGATCGTGTCGCCCGGTTTGGCGAAGGCCATCAGTACTGCCTGATTGGCCTGAGAGCCGGAATTCGGCTGCACGTTGGCGGCGTAGTGGTGTTGGTTGGCGCCGAATAGTTTTTTCAGGCGGTCAATGGCAATCTGCTCGGCAACGTCGACGTACTCGCAACCGCCATAGTAGCGCTTGCCCGGATAGCCTTCGGCGTACTTGTTGGTCAATTGCGAGCCCTGCGCTTCCATGACCGCCCTGCTGACATAATTTTCGGAGGCGATCAGTTCGATATGCTCTTCCTGGCGGCGATTCTCGTTTTCAATCGACTTCCAGAGTTCGGGGTCAACTTTTGCCAAGGTGTTTTTCGCGGAAAACATCGTATGCCTCACAAGCCATTGAAAAGAGACCGATTGTAACACGCAGGCCGGGGGCGGGAGCAGGGCAAAGGCGTCAAGGGAAGAGCAAAGACCAGAGTTTTAGCGCCAAGACGCGCAAGCGCAAAGCGGGCTAAGAACGGCAAGAATCAGGGAGGTTGCCAGGATTTCCTTGCGTGCTGTAAGCCTACGCGCCAGTGTTTATGCCCCGATCATTCACCGGCTATTCGAGATGCGCCGTCAAACCCCAGCTCTCGATCACCCACTGCGCACCGCTGATCGCCACCCAGTTGATCCCGGTGTTCGGGATCGGGTAGTCACGCGGAGCATCGGACGGCAAGCCACGCACCCGTCGATAGATGACGTCGAGGACGCCGCCGTGGGTGACGACGACAATGGTCTGCCCAGGGTGATCGCCGACCAGTTGGCTAATGCAGTCGAGGATGCGTTTCTCGTGCTGGCGACGACTTTCGCCCCCTCCGGGTGCGGCGTAGTCCGGATCGCAACTCTCAATGGCACGCGCATCGTCTTCGTTGCACGCAGCAATCTCCTCGAAAGTCATTCCCTCACAGCGGCCAAAGTTGCGCTCGCGGAGGGCCGGCAGAAGAATCATCGGCAAGTGCAGTGCCTGCGCAATAGGTTGCGCCGTTTGCCGAGCGCGCAACAGATCGCTGCAATACAGCGCGACCGCCGGCAACCCTGAAAAATGCGGACCGGCAGCGATCGCCTGCGCTTCTCCATTGGCGTTGAGGGCAAGGTCGATATGCCCCTGCATGCGCTGCTCGATATTCCAATCCGTCTCGCCGTGGCGGACAAAGCAGATTCGTGTCGTTTCGCTCATCTTCAATTCGGGTTAGCCATCAGAAAACATCGACATAAGCTTGGCCGCCATTCCAGACGCTTCCAGGCGGGAACTCGCCAATCCTGAATGAACTGCGCCTGCGCAGATCAACTCCCGGCCACCTTCATCTGCTCGACAAGGATCGAACCGACCTGCTTGGAACCACGCACCAGCACGTCGTTACCGACCTCCGCCACATGGCGGAACATGTCGCGCAGATTACCGGCGATCGTCACTTCTTCGACCGCGTGCACAATCTCGCCACCCTCTACCCAGTAACCGGCCGCACCGCGCGAATAATCTCCATTCACGTAATTGACCCCTTGACCGAGCAATTCGGTAACCAGTAGACCGCGCCCCATCTTTTTAATCAGGCCGCGAAAATCGCATTTCCCTGGATGGACGATCAGGTTGTGGCAGCCGCCAGCATTGCCGGTTGTCTGCAAACCCAGTTTGCGCGCCGTGTAGGCACTCAGGAAGTAGCCCTGTACCACGCCGTCGACAATAACCTCCCGGTCATGCGTAGCGACGCCGTCGCTATCGAAAACGCTGCTCGCCAGACCGCCGCCCAGATGCGGACGTTCGCTGATCTGCACCTGCTTCGAAAAAACGCGCTGGCCGAGACTATCAACGAGAAAGGAGGTCTTGCGATACAGGCTGCCACCACTGACGGCATGGACAAAGCTGCCGATCAACGAAGCGGCGAGCGGCGCTTCGAACAGCACCGGCACCATGCAGGTCCTGATCTTGCGCGCACCGAGTCGCGCCAGCGCGCGGCGTGCGGCGAAATCGCCAATCGCCTCGGGCGAAGCCATGCTGCGTGCATCGCGCGAGGTGGAATACCAGTCGTCGCGCTGCATTTTCTCGTCCTTGCCGGCGATGACAGAACAGGAAAGGTAATGCCGCGAGCTCGGGTAGCCGCCCACGAAACCGAGACTGTTGGCCGAAACAAACTGGCCTTCCTGAATCGAGACCGTCGCCCCTTCCGAGTTGCTGATCTGCGGACTGACAGCAAAAGCGGCCTGTTCGCAACGCTGGGCAAGCTCAATGGCCGCATCGACTGGAAGCGGCCACGGATGATAAAGGTCGAGATCGACAAAAGCCTGCTGGCGGGTGGACAGTAGCGCTGCATCCGGCAAACCGGCGCAGGGATCGGCGGCGGTGAAGCGGGCAATGTTGAGCGCCGCTTCTACGGTTTCGCGCAGCGCCTCAGGCAAAAAGTCGGAGGTACTGGCGTGCCCTTTATGCTGTCCAAGATAAATCGTGACGCCGATCCCCTTGTCGCGGCTGTATTCAATGGTTTCGACTTTGCCGCAACGAACGCTGACGGTTTGTCCAAAGCCTTCCGAGACATCAACCTCGCAATCGCTGGCACCCGAGGCTCTGGCATGCGCCAGAACGTCGTTGGCGAATTCCTGCAGGGTCTCCAGCGGATGGCTGAAACGTGACTCGGGTGCTGCGGAAACAGGGGTAAGAGACATGGGATGGCGATACCGACGATAAAAGCCGCTATCATAGCAGTTCCCTGCCGGCTGATCTGCTCCGGCATGACCTGACACTCAGGGCAATTGCATCAAACTGAAACACCCACCGCGAAGGCGCGAAGAACGCGAAGTTTTCGCAAAGAAAGTCAACAGCGATCAATACCTATTGGCTTTCTTCGCCTCTCTTTGCGTTTCCTTTGCTTCTTTGCGGCTCTGCGGCGGACTTTGAAGTTCGGTGCGATTGCCCTGCCTGACACCCTGCAACCTCATAGAACAGCGATGGACACCAACGAACAACCGGAACCGCTTTCCAAGACCCGACGCAAGCAGCAGATGGAAGAACTGCAATCGCTTGGCGAGGATCTCGTCGAGCTGTCCTCCGAGCGTATCAAGAAAATCGACATCCCCGAGGATCTGCGCTCGGCGGTAAGTGACGCTCAGCGCATGACGCGGCACGACGAAGCCAAACGTCGACAGATGCAGTACATCGGCAAAATCATGCGCCATGTCGACGTGGAACCGATTCGCGCCGCGCTGGCCCTGTTACGCGGAGAATCGGCGAGCGAAACGGCCAAAATGCATCGCCTTGAACGGTTGCGCACGGAGTTGCTGGCCGACGAAACAGTTTTGCACGCGATCGCCACAGACTACCCGTCGGTCGATCTGCAACACCTGCGCTCGCTGCGCAGGGCCGCGCTCAAGGAGCATGAGCAGAACAAAGCGCCACGCAGCTTCCGGGCAATTTATCAACTATTCAAGGATCTGGAGCAGGAAAAGCGCCAGGGAATCGAGCACTCCGAAAACGACGAATAAACTGAGAGGCTATGAATTAATGCTTAACTCCCCACCGCAGAGGCGCAAAGAGTGGAAAAGGTGACGCAAAAAAAGCTTTACAAGCCATGGGTTAACTTTGCGCTTTCATTGCACCTTTGCGTCTTTGCGGTGGATTTTTGATTTTTTCACAGTCTCTGATCACACCATTCAGCCACCCGGACAAGCAGGCCGTCGGTGTGGATTACTGATGGCTACACCGATATGTGTTCGCGATAGCGGCCGATCTCGAAATGGCTGCCGACTTCTTCAAGCTCAATTGGCGTCAGCAGATAGCGTTGACCGTCGTGCGCAAACTCCACACTCTCGCGCAAATCGAAACTCGCATTCGGCAAAACCACCCGAGCCTCACCCGGCGCATTGCCCTCGCGTAGCCAGATTCCGGGAATGGCGCCGGTTGCAGAAAAACCCGATGTCCGTGGTCGCAGTTCGACGCTCTGCGCTTGTCTGGACAGCGCCTGGATACCGACCCGGGCATGCGCGTCGGAATCCTTGTTGTATCGCCTGACCACTCCCAGCACCCAGTTATCGCCACCCTCGGGCTGCATGCTGAGCAAGGTACCAATCTTGAGCCAGTCGCCACTTAAATCGTCGACTCCGGCGCCAAAACCGCCGAGACTGACATTCTCGACGACCCAACTCTCGGCCGTGTGTTCCTTGCCCAAACGCGCCACATCACCGGCAAATAAGGTAAAGCTGTCATCAAAACCCTGCAACACGGCAATCCGCGTTTTTACGGCATGACGCCTGTGCTCGCGTTGGGGCGGCTCCGGTGCCCAGTACAAAGCCAGATGGCGCAGCACAGGTAGCACCGCCTTGGCCAGGTATTCGCCACCCAGATTCAGGTCCGCAGGGAGCTGGCCACGTTCTACGCTGTGTATCAGCTCATTCAAGGCCAGCGGTGCGCTTCCCGGCGAGAAAAAGCGCAGGGACGACAATTGCTGATCGGGCTTGCGCGCCAGCCGGGCCGGTGGACAACCCCCTGCGGGATCGACCCAATATACGCTGTCAGGCAAACAACTGTTCGAGAAAACAAAGCCCGACTGGAAGTGGGCGATCACCCTGTCAGCCAGCTCAATTTCAATCGGCATCAAACTGTCCATCGATGACGAATAGAAAATCAGCGACTGCAAATATTGTTCAGCTACGCTGGTCGAGCCGGTTTGCGAAGGGTACAGTTGCACCGTCTTCTGAGAGTAACCCGCTGCATCAGCGACCAGATAGGGCTGTCCGAGACCACGCCACAGGTCTTCGCCAATCGGCCCATAACGATATTCAACCCATTTCAACTGGGTGGCACGCGCCGCCATCAATCGCGTCGCGGCCAGCGGCAGCGACGCTTTGAGTGCCTCGCTGCCCTTGTCTTTCGGATTAAGCCGCGCACGCTCAATGCAGCGAGCATAGAGACTGGAGACTTCCCCCCAGTAGTTGTAGCACATGCTCCACAAACGGCGTTCTTCACTTTTGGATAGCCGGGGTGAGTACAGGTAGTTTCGCGACAGGCGACGAATGTGGGGCTGTGCCACCTCGTCGAGTTGCCGCACCACATCAAAAAAATGGTCAACCCGGAAATCGTCCGCCGACTGCAAAGATTCGAACCAGCCGTACACTTCATCAACCGCCTTGAAAGCGTTATCCAGTGGCAATTCGGCAAGAATCCGCTTGAACTCCTTGGCCTCACCCAGCGGGTGATCCGGACGTGAAGAAAAAAGATTCAGGATCATGGCGACCAGTCCTTTATCCCGACCAGGGGGAAAGATGAATGAATAATACGATAGTATAAGGCGACTTCCAAAAGCTGCAAGTCAGTGAACCATCCTGTTGTTGAATGGACAGTCTCCATCCCTCAATATTTGAGAAAATGGACAACGATCGAAGCCGATCCATTACAATTCGGGGCATTGCCACCCCCCGCGTCAACGCATGAAGCCGTATCTTGACCTGATGCGCCATGTCCTCGAACATGGCACCCCAAAGGCAGACCGCACCGGTACCGGTACCCGCTCGGTATTTGGCTGGCAAATGCGCTTCGACCTGAGTGCCGGCTTTCCGATGCTGACGACCAAGAAGCTGCATCTGCGCTCGATCATCCACGAGTTGCTGTGGTTCCTGCAGGGCGACACCAACATCCGCTATCTCAAGGAAAATGGCGTTCGCATCTGGGACGAATGGGCTGACGAGAACGGCGATCTCGGACCGGTCTACGGTCACCAGTGGCGGCACTGGACAACACCGGACGGACGCGAGATCGACCAGATCGTCCAGCTCGTTGACAGTTTGAAGAATAATCCGGACTCGCGCCGGCACCTGGTAAGCGCATGGAATCCCGGCGATGTCGAGAAAATGGCGCTGCCACCCTGTCATTGCCTGTTCCAGCTCTATGTTGCTCCCGCGGCACCTGGCGACGCCGATCAGCGACCGAAATTGTCGTGCCAGCTTTACCAGCGCAGCGCCGACATATTCCTTGGCGTCCCCTTCAATATCGCCTCTTATGCACTGCTTACACTGATGCTGGCGCAGGTCTGCAATTATCGTCCCGGCGATTTCGTGCATAGTTTCGGCGATGCGCATCTCTACAGCAATCATTTTGACCAGGTGCGCCTGCAACTGTCACGCGACCCCCGGCCACTACCCACCATGCGCCTGAATCCCGAAGTCAAAGACCTCTTCGCCTTCCGCCTCGAGGACTTCACCCTTGAAGGTTACGAACCGCACTCACACATCGCGGCCCCGGTTGCCGTTTAAACATAAAGCGGTTCTGAAACGATGATTTCACTGATTGCTGCCGTCGCCGCCAACCGCGCCATCGGCAAAAACAACAAACTGCTCTGGCACCTGCCGGAAGACATGCGGCACTTCCGCGAAACGACGCGCGGCAAGCCGGTCATCATGGGACGAAAAACCTGGGAGTCGCTGCCCGACGCCTTCCGCCCGCTGCCCGGAAGGCAAAACCTCGTGGTCAGCCGCAATCCGTCCTATGGAGCGCCCGGTGCCACGCTCGCCGGCTCGCTCGAAGAAGCACTGCGCGAGGCAGAACTTTCCGACCCGGTCGAGGAAGCGTTCGTCATCGGCGGCGCCGAACTCTATCGACAGGCACTACCGTTAGCCAGCCGGCTCTATCTGACGGAGATCGTGGAAAGTATCGAAGGTGATGTGTTTTTCCCCGAAGTCCTGCCCCAAGATTGGGAAGAAGTCTCGCGCCAGAAGCCGCAGGGTAAATCCGGATTCAGGTTTTCGTTTGTCATCTATCGGCGCCGTGCATGATCTTCTGCCGCGCGAAAAGGGATCGCGTGTTCTGCCCGGACTCAAGCGCAGCGATGCCCAGCAGCAGATCGAAGCTGGCGTCAGCGGCGCGAGCGCCCTCAATCGGGTCAAGCAATTCATACGCTTCGCTGGCCTTGCCCTGATCGAGCAAGGCTTGCGCCCGGACAATCAGTTCGTCCGCCGAAGCTATCAAGGACAGCAGCGCTAGAAGCAGCAATGCCATGATTTTTCACTGCTGTCCGGTTAATAATCGAATAAGTTCAGTTGGTTGCGTGGCGTTCCATCGATATTTTCGTAGTTGCTTCCCGGAAACGCTTGCTGCAAGGGCATCTTCTCGAACAGCGTGACTGACAATAGCTG
>JAYSZS010000301.1:0-3769 GCA_043737935.1 Propionivibrio sp.
GCTCGGGCGGCCGCCTGCTGACTTCTGCCCGCCAGCCACCGCTGCAACTCTCGTTGCGCGAAGATCTGCGCACTCGTCTCGGTTCGGGTCTGATCTACCGTCTGCAAACCCTCAGCGATTGTGAGAAGATCGATGCGCTGACGACGCAGGCCAGGGCCCGCGGATTATATCTGCCGCCGGAGGTACTTGATTATCTGTTGGCGCGCGCACCGCGTGACATGCGCAGCCTTTGCAGTTTTCTGGAAGCGCTCGACCGTTACTCGCTGGAACACAAGCGAGCCATCACCCTCCCCCTGTTGCGAGAAGTATTGCAAAACCCGCCGAATTGATGGCGTAGCGGAAAGACAACCATGCAACTTGCCCTGTTTGACCTCGACAATACCCTGCTCTCGGGCGACAGCGATTACGAATGGACTCAGCATCTGATCGGCAAGGGAATTCTCGAGCGTGATGCTTTCGAGCAACGCAACAGCGAATTCTTAGCACAGTACAAGGCCGGCACGCTGGACATCCACGAGTTTCTTGATTTCCAGCTGGCTTCACTGGCGCAAAATTCGCGTGCCGATCTGGACACCTGGCACGCTGAATTCATGGCCGCGCGCGTACGGCCCATGCTTGACCAGAAGGCGCGCGACCTGGTCAAAAGACATCAGGAGCAAGGCGATCTGTGCGCCCTGGTGACCGCCACCAACAGCTTCGTCACCGGCCCGATCTGCCGCGAACTGAACATACCGCACCTGATCGCCACCATTCCGGCGCAGGTCAACGGCCAGTTCACCGGCAAGCCGCGCGGCACCCCGTCCTACCGCGAAGGCAAGGTCACCCGGGTCGAGGACTGGCTCGAATCAATGGGCATGTGGTGGAGCTGTTTCGAGCGAAGCTGGTTCTACAGCGACTCGCTCAACGACCTGCCGTTGTTATCTCTGGTCAGCGACCCGGTGGCCGTCGATCCGGACAGTACCCTGCGCGCCCACGCCGAAGCCGCCGGTTGGCCAATCCTGGATTGGCATCCCAGGTAAAAAATGCCAGGGAATAAACTCACCACCTGGCCATTAAAGGCGACAGGTTTTACCAGGAAAAACATGACTGCGGGTAGGTACCCCTGGGGCTCTCGGTACTTCCATTCTTCGACCTGGTGACCTGGCAGCTTATCTTTGCAATGACTAACAACTCATCCACGCTAAGTAAGCAACTGATTTCCGGCAGAAATCAGGCTATCATTACGCATTTTTGCTGTGCCGCAACATGACCAGAAACGAGTGATGATTCGCAAATTGATAACCCGAGTCTTCGGACGCAAGACGCCAGGTGTGCCCGGCGAGCCAGCCGTCATCGGCGTTGGCAAGCACGGCATCCGCCGCGACGACATCAGCAACGGCAGCCGGCGCACCGTCGAAACACTGCAAGAGCAGGGCTACAAGGCTTATGTTGTCGGCGGTGCGGTGCGCGACCTGCTCGCCGGTATCAGCCCCAAGGACTATGACGTGGCCACCAACGCCACGCCCGAACAGGTGCGCCACTGCTTCCGGCGCTCGCGCATCATTGGACGCCGCTTCCAGATTGTGCATGTGATGATGGGCGCCGAGACCATCGAGGTCACCACTTTCCGTGGTCACCATGATCAACCGGGAGGCATCAAGGCGCATACCGACGATCAGGGCCGGGTGCTGAGCGACAACGTTTTCGGCAGCGAGAAGGAAGATGCGGCGCGGCGCGATTTTACGGTCAATGCCCTGTACTTCGACCCGGTCTCGGAAACCATCATCGACTATCACAACGGCGTGGCTGATCTGAAACAGAAAACCCTGCGCATGATCGGAGACCCGAAAACCCGCTATCGCGAAGACCCGGTACGCATGCTGCGCGCCGTCCGCCTGGCGGCCAAGCTCGGTCTGACCATCGACCCGGAAGCCAGTCGGCCGATTCGCGAGATGTCCGAGCTGATCGAGAACGTTCCGCCCTCGCGCCTGTTCGACGAAATGCTCAAGTTACTGACCTCAGGTCATGCCGTGCAATGCGTGCAGCAATTGCGCGCCGAAGGCCTGCACCACGGACTGCTGCCGCTGCTCGACGTGATTCTCGACCAGCCGCTCGGCGAGCGCTTCGTGATGCTGGCGCTGGAGAGCACCGACCGCCGCGTGCACGAGGGCAAACCGATCTCGCCCGGATTCCTCTTCGCCACCCTGCTCTGGCACGAAGTCCTGGCCAAGTGGGAAGCCCTCATGAGCGGTGGTGGCGAAAGGGAGATCCCGGTGCACGTTCCGGCGCGCACCCCACCCCTTTTCCTGGCCATGGACGAAGTGCTCGACGTGCAGGCTGAAAAACTTGCCATCACGCGCCGCATCGCCGGCGACATCAAGGACATCTGGGCACTGCAGCCGCGTTTCGAGCAGCGCTCGGGCAAGCGCCCCTATGGCGTTCTCGCACAGCCGCGCTTCAAGGCCGCTTACGACTTCCTGCTGCTGCGCGCCGAATCAGGCGAAGTCGATAGCGAACTGGGACAGTGGTGGACCCAATTCATGAATCGTGACGGTGACGCCCGCGCCGCCATGTTGCTGCCGCCCAAACCGAATGAAACGAAAAAGCTCAGGCGGCGCAAGCCTAAACCTGTGCCAGCGACAGCGGAATAACTGGAAACCAGTCATGTTGAAAGACACAGAAAATGCTTCACCACCAAGCCACCAAGAACACAAAGATTCACCAAGATTTCACTTGGTTTTCCTTGGTGCTCCCTTGCTGAGCCAGGTGTCCCCCAAGAGGATTTCCTGCGGGGCAATTTGCTGGATCGCTGTTTCACGTTAAGTGGCTACTTAAGTCTCCCCATGGGCATTGCCTACGTTGCACTCGGCGCCAATCAGGCCGAACCGCTCGCTCAGGTACGCGCCGCTCTGAAGGCGCTGACGCGACTACCGGAATCACACTTGCTGCGTGCCTCTTCGTTGTACCGCACGGCGCCGGTCGGCATTCGCGGTCAGCCCGACTTCATCAACGCTGTTGCCCGCTTTGAGACAACACTTACGCCGCACGCGATGCTCGCCGCCCTGTTAGATGTTGAAGCCCGATTTGGGCGCCGGCGCGACTTCCACCATGCACCGCGCACACTTGATCTCGACCTGCTGCTCTACGAGTCACAGATCATCGACAGCCCGCAGCTTCAGTTGCCGCATCCGCGCATGCATCTGCGCGCCTTTGTCATCGCACCGCTACTCGAAATCGCCCCGGACTGCTGCATCCCCGGTCGCGGTCGCGCTGCGGCATGGTTACCGGCGCTGAGCATGCAGCTCATTGAAAAACTACAGCCATGAAGTTCCCGGTGATCTGGCAAACCCCATTGCTGCTTACCGCCTCGACCGTCTTCATGACCTTCGCCTGGTACACTCAACCGAAGCCCCTGAACGACCGCCCGTGGTGGATAACGCCGCTGATCTCGTGGAGCATCGCACTTTTTGAATACCTGCTGCAGTTACCGGCCAAGCACATCGGCATGGCGAGCAACAACGTAGACGCCACCCCCTCGCGGCAACCCTTCGGGACAGCCTCTGTGGGGGCGCATCGCAACGTTGCGGCGACTAGCCTGGCACCACCCAGACGACGCCGCCGCGCCTTGCGCTCCATCCCGCACAGAGACCGTCGCGGCCATGAAATGGATGTCAACACCCCTTAAGCGCGGTATATTTCGTTTTCCTCTCATGAAAAAAAATCTGCTTGAATCGGCGCGTCACATCATTGTCGAAGGCCCCATTGGCGTCGGCAAGACCAGCCTTGCCCG
>JAYSZS010000302.1:0-3764 GCA_043737935.1 Propionivibrio sp.
CGCCAGACCTCTTGTAAGGGTGCGGTGACGACTGTTGAAACGGTAATCTTCATGGGGGCTCCAGTGCTCTAATGGCGCGTTATGTGAGGCCTAACGTTCAACATGAGCGGCGGGCAAAAGGGCGCGAAGCGGACTTTGGCCCGCCGCTCGATGGATGGGTTGGACGCCTCCGCTCCAGCGCCGTGCCCGGACAAACAGGCCAATGGACAGAAGCCGATTGGCTGCACCCGCATTTCACTTGCCCGCATGGGAGGTGGGTTAGAAGTGGCCAATTCGCCAGCTCCAAACAAGAAATAGGACAGCAACGGCAATTGCCGCGGGCCATAGGGTCACGAGACGCCCAGCTGAGACGACTCCGCTAATGGTTGGCGTCAGGATCAGCACTGCTGCGACGATTAACGCAGCGGAAATTGTTGCTCCGTAGCGAACCAGAGTTGCGGCATACGAGACCCATCTCGGTCCAACAATGCAACCAACGAGGAGCGTGATCGCCAGAAGACACAACGCGAGAAGCGCATAGCCGTCAAAGGGCGTCGGATCTCCGGAGCCAAGCATCATTTTGGCGAGATTTGCAGCGGGTTCAGGGGTCTAACGTTTGACTTAAGCGGCCTTCGGCACGTCCGCTCGATGGAGGGGTTAGCCGACATTGTTGGCACTAACCTACTCCGTGGGCGGGAACTCGGCGTAACGAGGCAGGGCGTCGCCGACCAGCAGCCAGGGCAGCCGCTTCGACTCCCAATAGTGAAAGGTGGGTGGCACCTCTTCCGGACTGTCGAGACTTCCGATCGTAATGTCGATGAGGCCTGGAATGTACTCAGCCGTGAAGCTGATCTGCGTGCCGCAACGCGGGCAGAAACCGCGAGTACAGCCCGGCGAAGATTCGTAGATTGATGGGGAGGCGCCCGTGAATGAAACTTGCGACTGCTGGTACATGGCCCACGCCACCATTGGCGCTGCGCTTGCTCGACGGCACATGGAGCAGTGGCAGAAGGCCGACATTGCCGGAGCGCCAGCTAGTCTGTACCGCACGAGTCTGCATAGGCACCCTCCTTCAAGAAACGCGTGTTGCACAGCGACTCCTTTGTTGGCTAACGTTCCGCATAACCGGCCGCCGTGGGCGGTCCGAGTTGATGCGGGGTTAGGCGTGTGGTTCCGAAGCGAAAGAACAATGGCATGTTGAAACTGAGGCACTTGGACCGCGCCCTGGCAGCCGAGCAAATTCTTGAGCGCGCCCGGGCTCGGGCGGCAAACGAGCCCGTGCGGCTGCTGGAGATGTCGCGCCCTGTGAGCGCCGCTGAGCGGCTCTTGGAAGGCGTGATGCAGGAATACGCGCTTGCCGCAACTCGTTGAGCGGCATCTCGTCAAGCATTACTTGCGTTTTGGCCTCTGCGCGTGCTTGCGACTCCGGCGACATGCGCGAGCGCAGTAAAGCGAATTGTTTAGCCATCGATCAGACCTTCCTTTCTTAGTTGTTTCAAGTGCTCGTCGTAAAGTTGGTCGGCGAAGGGAACATGGACGACGTACCAACGGTCATCCCCGGTCTTGTCTCCACCAATAAGCAAGATGGCCGACCGCCGAGGGTCAAAAGCATAGAGTGTTCGATACGGCCGCCCATCGTGTTGCGTGCGAAGTTCGCGCATATGGAGGTGCTTTTAACCGTTGATCCCGCTGCTATGGGGAAAGCCTAAATTCGCGCCACGTCTTCAAGTAAACGAACAGAGGCATCTAGCGACTCGCGTTCGTCTTCGGCCAAAATTTCCCTCCATTCGCCGAATTCATCAGTGTATTCAACGCTCCAATTCATGCGCCTACAATAGCCTTGGAGAAATATTCCGTCAAGGGAATATACGAATCGGGCTCACTGTAGGATATGGATCGGTCCACTACGACAAGGACGGCCTCAGTAGCGAACAAGGTTTCGTCGTGCCGCTTGCAACTGGTTAGTTCCATTGATCCGGAGCCTGCCACCGTGATCCGGTTGCCTTCGCCTCAAGCGACCGTGTCCGCGTCGATCAGCATTTTGGCGCGGCCGAGGGTTTCGCCATTTATGACGTGACGCCGGACAAGGCAGCGTTGGTCGGCGTTGCCAAATTCGCCGAAGAGTCGATGGACGGCAACGAGGGCAAACTCGCCGCCAAGGTCGACTTCCTGGAAGGCTGCGCGGCAGTTTATGTGCTGGCCATCGGTGCTTCGGCGATCAAGCAATTGACCGCCAAGGGAATTCAGCCGATCCGCATCAACGAGGTGGATACGCTCGACAATCTGTTGCGCGATATTTGCACGGCCATCGGCGAAGGCGGCGTCGCCTGGATCGAGCGCGCCATCGCCGCCCAGGCCAGGACCGGCTCCGGCGACCGCTTCGCCACCATGGAAAAGGAAGGATGGGAAGGATGAGCACAACATTCATCGAACATCGCGGCATCGTGCAGCGTGTCGAAAACGGCAAGGCCACTTGTCGTCATGGAAACCGATCGGCGCGATTGGCGGCTTTCTCGGCGCGCTGCTTACATTGCGCATCCTTGTCGGCCTGGTTCCAGGACTGATGCCGGTGCCGAAACTCGATCTGCTGGCAATTAATCCAGGGCTTTCCAAATTATCTCAAAAGGAGCTAAACCATGAGCGATGATCCCATCTTTGAAACCGATTTCGTCAAGGAAATGGCGCGCCAGATGCGTGTCCTCGACACCTATGGCAGCTATGCCGGCTGGAGCGTCGAAAAAGTCCTCGATCCGTATGTGTTGACCCGAGATCGCAAGGCCGGCATCCCGCTGATCGGCGACCCGGACGACGAAACGATCTCCCGCGTCAAGGCTTTCTACAACGCCATTTCCGTCCTCATCGAAAAGGAATGCAAGCTGCTCGCCGTGCCGCTGGTGCACCTGACGCATGAGGGTTTCGGCCGCGCGCTGATCACCGTCGGCAAGCTGGTCGCCGTCGACCGTACCCTGCGCGACATGCATCGCTTCGGCTTTGCCAGCCTATCCAAGATGAAGGACGAGGCCGACAAGATTCTTATCGTTGCCATCGAGCGCATCGGCCAGCATCCGGCGGTTGCCGGTCTATAACGGCAGGGAGTCGGCATGAGCAACGATGAGCACAACACCGACCAGTTGGCCGCTCTCGACAAGGATGTGAAGAAATTGAAACGCATCTCTTCCGAATGGGCCGCACAAAGGCACGATCTCGTTGAAGACCGCCTGCCGGCGGCCTATCAGGAGATTCCTGCGCTTTCCCAATCCACATTTGACGCCTGCAAGGCCTGGTCGGACGCCAGCGCGCGCCTGCTCGCTGCACAGAAAGGACAACCCACATGATTACCGGACGCACCAAGGGCGGTACCGAATGGATACCTGAATTTGTCACCGACCTCGATCAGGCCAAGTGCATCGGCTGCGGTCGCTGCTACAAGGTCTGCCCACGCAACGTGCTCGATCTGGTCGAGCGCGAACTCGATGCCGACGACGATGATAACGATGACGACAACATGATAGTGATGGCGCTGTCCAACCCCTCCGACTGCATCGGTTGCGGTGCCTGCGGCCGTGTCTGCCCGAAGGACTGCTAAACCTACGCAGCGGCCTGATGCCGACACCGGTCGCTGACCCTGCGCTCGGCGAGGCGGTCTGTGCCGCCGTGCGTGCGCAGGTTGAAAAACTCGGTCTGCCGATCGGCGATGAGCCGGTGTGGGCTGAAGCCACGTTTGAAGAGAAGACCGACCCTTTCTCACAGGAAGTCAGCCGCATCGGCACCTGGCGCGGAAAACA
>JAYSZS010000303.1:0-3755 GCA_043737935.1 Propionivibrio sp.
TGAAAATCGCCCTCGTGGAAAGTCACGTCCCGACACCTGCAACCGGCTGGGATGTGCGCGTTTATGCGATCAGCCCGGCCAACGCCGGCTTCCTGCAAAAAATCGGCGCCTGGAAGCACTTCGATGCCGACCGCATCGCGCCCATCTACGCCATGAAAATCCTCGGCGATGGCGGCGCACAACTCGATTTTTCGGCCTACCGGACGGGCATTGCCGAACTTGGCTGGATTATTGAATCGTCGCTGATGGCCTGCGAACTGTGGGAAAGCGTCAAACGGCAAAGCAATCTCACCCTGATATGTCCAGCCGCACCCCACGCGGTCGAGATGGGGCAGGAAGCCGCCCTACTGACTTTGACGGATGGCCAGACGCTATCGACAAAATTGCTGGTCGGCGCCGATGGCCGTGACTCGTGGGTGCGCCAGGCCAGCGGCCTGCAGGCCATCACTACGCCCTATGACGAAATGGGGCTGGTGGCCAATTTCGAATGCGAATGCCCGCATCGCGGCATGGCTCGCCAGTGGTTCCGCGACGACGGCGTTCTCGCCTGGCTACCGCTGGCCGGAAATCGTATTTCGCTCGTCTGGTCGACGCCCGATGCCCATGCACAAGCGTTGCTGGCGCTCGCCCCGGATGAACTGTGCACCCGGGTTGCCGAAGCAGGAAATTACGAACTCGGCAAGCTGTCACCGCTGACCGCGGCAGCCGCTTTCCCGCTACGCCTGATGCGTGTGCCACACACCGTTGCACCACGGCTGGCACTGATCGGTGACGCCGCGCACGCAATTCACCCATTATCCGGCCACGGCATCAACCTCGGCTATCAGGACGCCAGGGCACTCGCCCAGCTGCTGGCCGCAACACCCGAATGGCAGGACATCGGCAGTGAACGCCTGCTCCGTCGCTACCAGCGCGCACGGCGCGAAGAAACCCTCTTGCTTCAGTACACAACTCATACACTACACCGACTTTTTCGTGAGAAGCTTCCGGGTTTTAAACCCTTGCGCAACATAGGAATGAATCTGACCAATGCCCTGCCGCTCGTCAAGAACTTGCTTGTTCGCTACGCAATCGGCATCATTTGATCCCAACCGGGCATGTCTAGGGCGGTCGCCCCAAGCCAACCTCCACGCGCCTACTGCCAGCGGGTGATCCGAGACTCGCGGGTAATGCTTTTACTTATACTTAAACGTGTTCTACGGAGAAATGCCATGCTCAACAAATTCTTGCTGCCAACCCTGTCTGCCACATTGCTGAGTGCCCTGCTCAGCCTGCCCGCGCTGGCGGATGAGGCCAGCGTGAAAAAGGCGGTCGAAGCCAAACTTGGCACCATAGTCAGCAATGTTACCAAAACACCCTACCTCGGTCTTTACGAAATCTATGCCGACGGGCAGATTCTCTACACTGACGAAAAGCTGACCGCGCTCTTTGCCGGCACGCTGATCGACGGCAAGACGATGAAGAACGTCAGTGCCGAGCGCATGCAGAAGCTGACGGCGATTAATTTCTCCGAGCTGCCGCTTGAACTGGCGGTCAAGCAAGTGCGCGGTAACGGCAAGCGCGTTTTGGCTAGTTTCGAAGATCCGAATTGCGGCTACTGCAAAAAGCTGGCGAAGGATTTGAACAAGCTCGACAATATCACCCTGTATACTTTCCTATTCCCGATCCTCTCGCCCGATTCACTGGAAAAATCGAAACAGATCTGGTGCTCAGCCGACAAGGCCAAGGCCTGGAACGACTGGATGCTGGACGGCAAGACGCTTTCAGGCAAGACGGATTGCGACACCCGTGCGGTACAAAAAACGGTTGAACTCGGTCGCAAACTGGGAATTACCGGTACACCGACGATTTTTTTTACCGACGGCGAACGCGTCCCCGGCGCCGTTCCGATTGCTCAGATCGAGAAGAAACTCGAACAAGCGATGGTCAGCAAGTAAACGGTATTCCCTGAAATGTCGAGAATGCTCCGGCGTAGCGACAACATCACCCGTTCCAACTTCACCAACTAAAAGCAAGCTACGCCACTTGGCCTTCCGGCAAGCGCACATCCACGACAATTTTCGAATAGGGGGTAGAAACAAGCCCTTTCTCGCCCTTATCAACAACTTGCCATTCAGTCAGCCGCTCCACGTCGCCATGCACGTTCTTGTAATCCCGCTTCAGGCGTCGGGCCAGCTCGGCGATGCTCATCGGACCACCTTCGCGCAAGACTGCCAGCAACTCCCAGCGTCGCGGAGTGAATACCGCGAATATCTGCCCGACATCGGAAAACCCGATGCCAAAGTATGGCGCAGGTGACTCCCCTCGCTCAATCGCCTCCATCGTCTGCGCGGCCCGATTCAAGGAGGATTCCAGCACCCCGCCAACCGTCACATTGAGAATACATTCGCTCACAGTCCAATTCCTTTCACATCGGCCATGAAGTCCGCTATCAGTTGCCGCGGATTCACAAACGAGTAAGCCTCTTCCCGGCCGCCCAAATGCCTGTGGTCGCCCTTGCCGCGTTCGTTGTCATATCCGATGACCCGCATTCCATCAAGCACATAGACCAATCAATATTTGTTAGGATGCCCGGAAAGCGGGATTACTCCGGCCTTGCCAGATCACGATATCGACGAATCCGGCGACGTACGACCCCGTGATACGAAAAAGTTCTTTGGCTTCCATGGACTCTACAGCACCATAATTAGTTTATGGCGTCAAGAACCATACTATGGGCAGAAATGAGCAAGCTTGACAACATCACCCTCTACACCTTCCTGCTCCCGATCCTTTCGCCCGATTCATTGGAAAAAACAAAGCAGATCTGGTGTTCAGCCGACAAGGCCAGGGCCTGGAACGAGTGGATGCAGGACGGCAAGGCGCTGACCGGCAAGGGAGATTGCGACAACAGTGCGGTGCAAAAAACGGTTGAACTCGGTCGCAAACTGGGAATTACCGGTACACCGACGATCTTTTTTACCGACGGCGAACGCGTTCCCGGCGCCGTACCGATGGCGCAGAACGAGAAGAAACTCGAGCAAGCGATGGTCAGCAAGTAACGGTATTCCCTTCAACAAGCTCTACTTATTTTTATCGGCTAGCGGCTTAGTCGTGATCTCGCTATAGAGGGCCATCGTCCGTTCTCGCCGATGGCGCCCGGGCGGAACAGAACCTGATCGCCGCGAATGCCCTGATCGGTGCCGCCAGGGCGGCCTACTTCCCGAGCATCTCGCTGACCGGCCTCTTCGGTTTCGCCAGCGGCAAACTGGGCAATCTGTTCAACAGCCAGAACAGGGTGTGGCAATACAGCGCGCCGATCAGCATGCCGGATCTTCACCCCCGGCGCCATTGCCGGTCAGGTGCAGGCCGCAGAAGCCACGCAGCAGCAAGCGCTGTTCGGCTATCAGAAGGCCGTTCAGGAAGCCTTCCGCGAGGTCAATGACGCTCTGGTCAATCAGTACCAGACCGGCGAGCAACTCCTGGCACAGAGGAGACAGATCCAGTCACTGGAACAATATTCGGAAACCGCGCGGCTTCGTTACGACAACGGCTACACCAGCTTAATCGAGGTGCTCGATGCGGAGCGCAGCCTTCAACGTTCAACTGCAACACACCCAGACCCAGCAGACGCAACTGCAGGCCATGGTCAATCTGTACAAGGCCATGGGCGGCGGCTGGGTAGCGGAAGCGGGTAAAATGAGCGACCAGCCGGCAGAGAAATAGAGACCTGCCCCGCGAGCGCTGGATGCAGTGAAAGGTATACGCCGTTGGCA
>JAYSZS010000304.1:0-3744 GCA_043737935.1 Propionivibrio sp.
TTCATGGCAATCTATCAAGCGCTGGTTATAAACGCGGCGCCGGGAGGAACAAAAAAACTGATCTGCTGATCATGATAATACGAGCAAAACTGGGAGTAAAACACCAGTACGCGCTAATTGCATAATTTGTATAAAAGTTTTTTGGCGGTTGTTAAACTTCGGATAAGAGACCAGAGGCTTCCGGGTAAAATGTGGATCAGCAGGCAGTGCGGGAACACCTGCCGCAAGTTTCGCCAGTCGAAAAATCCAGAGTGACCAGAGAGTCGCCGAATTGATCAATCAAATCTTCATAATGAAATGAAAATGATACGAATCCTGTTCATCTGCATGGGGAATATTTGCCGTTCACCGATGGCTGAAGGGGTCGTACGGGTGTTGGCGGTGCGTGCGGGACTGGCTTCCAGCCTTGTAGTGGATTCAGCGGGGACGCACGCTAATCATGAGGGAGAACCACCGGATCAGCGCGCCCGGAAGGTTGCCGCCATTCGAGGCTACGATTTGTCGGGTATGCGTGCGCGACGGGTGAGAGATCAGGACTTCAGCCGATTCGATCGTATCCTGGCGATGGATCGGCAAAATCTGGCCTACCTCAGACGCTCATGCCCAAAGGAGCATCTGTCCAGGCTGGGCTTGTTTCTGGACTACACGGACGGTCTTGCACCCGATGAAGTCCCCGATCCTTATTACGGGGGGATCGAGGGTTTTGAAAAAGTGCTTGATCTGTGCGAGCAAGGGGCTCGCAGCCTGATCGAGGCGATTGCCGGGTCTGCTGTTAAGAGCCAGGCCAAGTGAAGTTAATCGAGCTTTTTCAGGTAGTCCTTGGTAAAAATCTTGTCCGGCAAATCGCGCAATTTCATGCTGTTGTAATCGAGTACCGATTGTTCTCCGCTGCGTAGAGCATCATCCATGACCAGACGGGTGGGTCGCTGCCTGCCCTGCATGGTCTGATAATTTTCGTACTTGCAGGTTTTGAGTAAACGGTTGGAGAGTGAGTAAAACTCGGCCTTGAAGGGCCAATTATCTTTTTGCCGAACCCAATAAATCACTCGCTGGTAAGTGACGCTGCGATCAACGGCAATCAGTTCAAGCACCTGATAGTTGTCGTTGCCGATGGTTTCGGTACGCAGTAGTCTTGGATTGTAATCATCGGCAAAGTTGGCGCGGGCTAAATCGCCATTGGCAACCTGCCCGGTTAAGCGCTGCGAGAGGCCAATGCGGATCGGTTGCGATACGTCGGGCATGAAAACCCATAAATCCCTTCCTTTCATGAGTAAGATCTGGCCGCGTTCGGAGGCCGGTTCGGTGATCATGACCACGGTATTGTTGTTGCCCTTTGAAAGAATGCGGTACTTGCGTGACTCACTCTCCTGACCGGACTGAGTACTGGTGATGTTGACCTCGACTTGAAATCCCTCCGCCGGAAACCGGACCAAATCGGCTTTTTCGACGATATTGCGGGCCACCGGGTCTTCGATCTCTGCCGGTGGTGGCGTATCCTGCGCCCTGCAGGGAACAGAAAACCCAAAATACATAATAAGAAGGAATAATTTTGCAGCCTTGACACTTTGATGCCGGATAGTCATGATTTCCATAGTTTTCACTCCATTGTGCTGACCGCAGAACCGGTTGGCAGAGAGCATACCGATGAGCGTTGTCCGCATTGAACACGTGTATAAGGATTATCTGCTTGGTGATCAGAAAGTCCAAGCCCTTAAGGATATTACGCTGTCTTTCGATGCAGGGGTGTTTCTGGCAATCTCTGGACCGTCCGGGAGCGGCAAGACCACCCTGCTCAATCTCATAGGCTGCATTGATACACCAACCAGTGGAAAAGTCTATATCAACGATCAGGATGTCAGCGGCAGGACTCCGGATCAACTGGCTGACCTGCGCGGTCGAACCATAGGCTTCATCTTTCAGACCTTCAATCTGTTACCGGTGCTGTCGGCCGCCGAAAACGTCGAATACCCCTTGTTGCAGCGCAAGGACGTTTCCAAAGAGGAGCGGCAAAAGCGCGTCGCTTACTTTCTCGATATTGTTGGACTGTCGAAATTTGCCGATCATCGTCCAAATCAGTTGAGTGGAGGTCAGCGTCAGCGGGTAGCCATCGCCAGGGCACTGGTGATTTTACCTTCCATCGTTCTCGCCGACGAACCGACCGCTAACCTTGATCGTAAAACCGGCGAGGAAATTCTCCTTTTGATGAAGAAGATCAACCGTGCTTTCAACACCACCTTCATTTTTTCAACACATGACAAGCGCGTGATCGCCAAGGCGGATCGCCTGGTGCGTGTCAATGATGGAGAAATTTACGCGCTGGGCGTAAGAGCCGACGACAAGTGGTCTCTTGCCCGGCGGCGTCGCCTCAATGTAGGCGCTGAAACGAAGATCACTGAAACTAAGACCGCTGAAACGCAGCACACTGAAACTAAGACCGGCTAGATTCTGAAAGGGCAGAGTATGTACCCCAGGGAAAATTCAATTGAGGGCATCGGCATCAAGCTGATCGTCAGTTTCGTACTCTCAGTACTCGTGGCTTCTGCTTCGGCACAGTCAATGGAAAGCGCAGCAAGCCCGCGTGATCAACAAAACGGTCTGGATTATTTTCGGATAATTGAACCCGGGCCGTCTGTCGCGCCTTATTTGCTTGCCGCGAACGTCGCCGACAAGGCTAAAACAAAAAGTCGTGATGCGCTCTTCGATGATGACGATGAGGTGCCACCCAAAGCAGTCGCGCCCGTTGAAAAGCAGGCCGATGAAGCCAAACCAATCAGTCGTGACACGCTCTTTGACGATGACGATAATGCGTTCCTCAAGTCAGGCGAGAAGACCTTGAAGAAGGAATATTCATCTGCCAGCGGCACAAAGGGGTTTGTTCAGTTCAATGTGGCTCGCGCTTATCAGTCACCGGTACATTGGTCGCAGATGATGACGCGTGTTGGTCTGAGTTCCCAGGGAAATTTGGGTGATGGAATCCAATGGAAGCTTGGTGCCCGCGCCGATTACGACGCCGTATTCAGTTTCACTGATTTTTACCCAAGCGCAGTTGCCAAAGATCAACGTTTCAATCTTTTCCTGCTTGAAAACTACCTTGACATCGGTGCCGGCGACTGGGATTTCCGTCTGGGCAAACAAAATATCGTCTGGGGTGAAATGGTTGGCATTTTTGTTGCCGACGTAGTTTCGGCGAGAAATATGCTCGAGTTTATCCTTCCGACATTTGACCTGATCCGGATTCCTCAATGGGCGGCTCGGGCAGAATATTTCAAGGACGACTTTCACGCCGAATTGCTCTGGATTCCGGTCCCCAGCTACAACAATATCGGCGTCCCTGGGGCCGAGTTCTTTCCGTTTATGCCCCCCGCCATTCCAGGTGTAGAGAACGTGTTTCAAAACCAAAAATTTCCCTCGCGAAATCTCTCCCATACCAACTACGGTGTTCGTCTCTCGACCCTTAAAAACGGATGGGATATTTCCGGGTTTGCCTACAGCAGCATGGATATCGAGCCAACCTTCTTTCGCCAGATTGCGATCACGGGACCCGCCTTTATCTATCAAGCCAGGCATGACCGGATCGATCAGTTCGGCGGCACGGTGGCCAAGGATTTCGGATCGGTAGTACTTAAAGGCGAGGCGGTATATACCCACGGTCGCCAGTTTTACCTTGCGCAGCCAACCAATATTGATGGCCTTGTTCCGCAAAACACGCTGGACTGGGCAATTGGCTTAGATTTCAACTTGCAG
>JAYSZS010000305.1:0-18199 GCA_043737935.1 Propionivibrio sp.
TGGATCACATCCGCAATTTCTCTATCATCGCCCACATCGATCACGGAAAATCAACCCTAGCCGACCGCATCATCCATCTGTGCGGCGGTTTGTCCGACCGCGAAATGGAAGCGCAAGTTCTTGATTCGATGGATATAGAACGAGAGCGAGGGATAACCATCAAGGCCCAGACGGCGGCCTTGCAATACAAATCGCGGGGCGGCAGGATTTATAACCTGAATCTGATCGACACACCGGGCCACGTCGATTTCTCCTATGAGGTTTCGCGTTCGCTTTCGGCGTGCGAAGGCGCACTACTGGTCGTCGATGCCTCGCAGGGCGTTGAAGCGCAGACGGTGGCCAACTGCTACACGGCGATCGAACTCGGTGTCGATGTTCTGCCCGTACTGAACAAGATCGACCTTCCCTCGGCCACACCGGACAGTGCGCGGCAAGAAATTGAAGACGTCATCGGCATCGATGCGTCGCAAGCCATTCTGGCGTCGGCCAAGACCGGTCTCGGCGTTGAAGACATTCTGGAAGCGATTATCGAGCGCATTCCTGCACCGCAGGGCGATCCCGATGCACCACTCAAGGCACTGCTGATTGATTCATGGTTTGACAACTACGTCGGCGTTGTCATGCTGGTACGCGTGGTCGACGGAACTCTGCGTCCGAAGGACAGGATTCGCCTGATGGCCAGCGATTCGACCCATCTCTGCGAGCAGGTCGGTATATTTACCCCAAAAGCCCTGCAACGGGATTCGTTGAGCGCCGGCGAGGTGGGTTATATTATTTCCGGTATCAAGGAGCTGCAGGCCGCCAAGGTGGGCGATACGGTGACCCTGGCCATTAATCCGGCAACGGAAGCACTGCCCGGCTTCAAGGAAATCAAGTCGCAAGTGTTTGCCGGACTCTATCCCATCGAGTCCAACCAGTATGATTCGCTGCGTGAATCGCTGGAGAAACTCAAGCTCAACGATGCTTCGCTGCATTACGAACCGGAAGTCTCTCAGGCGCTTGGTTTTGGCTTTCGCTGCGGATTTCTTGGCCTGCTGCACATGGAGATTGTGCAGGAGCGACTGGAACGTGAATTTGACCAGGATCTGATCTCCACGGCACCTACTGTTGTTTATCAAGTACTGATGCATGACGGCAGCATCGTCCAGGTTGAAAACCCGGCCAAACTGCCGGAGCAGACAAAAGTTGAAGAGATTCGCGAACCGATCATTACGATTACGGTTTTTGTTCCGCAGGAATATCTCGGCAACGTCATTACCCTGTGTAACCAGAAACGCGGCAATCAGGTGGACATGACCTACCACGGACGCCAGGTTCAACTGGTCTATGAAATGCCGATGGCCGAAGTGGTTATGGATTTCTTCGACAAACTGAAATCCGTTTCGCGTGGCTATGCTTCGCTTGACTACGACTTCAAGGAATTCAGAGCCGCCGATGTCGTCAAGCTGGACATCCTGATCAATGGCGAGAAGGTCGATGCCTTGTCGATGATCGTGCATCGCGCCAACTCGATTTACCGGGGACGCGAACTGGCCGCCAAGATGCGCCAACTGATTCCGCGCCAGATGTACGACGTGGCCATCCAGGCGGCTATCGGTTCGAATATCATTGCGCGCGAAAACGTCAAGGCCATGCGCAAGGACGTGCTGGCCAAGTGTTATGGCGGCGACATTTCGCGCAAGAAAAAATTGCTCGAGAAACAAAAGGCCGGCAAGAAGCGCATGAAGCAGGTCGGCTCGGTCGAAATCCCGCAGGAAGCCTTTCTCGCTGTGCTGCGTGTCGGAAAGTAAGGGAGTATTGGTGTGAATTTTGCGTTGATCCTGTTCTGCCTGCTGCTGGTCAGCGGCGCCATCTGGGTAGCGGATGTATTAGTCTTCAGCAAGCAGCGGGCGGCAGATGCCAAGGATCCGTGGTGGGTCGAGTATGGGGCAAGCTTTTTCCCGGTCATACTGCTCGTTTTCGTGCTGCGCTCGTTTATTGTCGAACCGTTCAAGATCCCGTCGGGATCGATGATTCCGACGCTTCTGGTGGGTGATTTCATTCTGGTTAACAAGTTTACCTACGGCATTCGTCTGCCGGTGATCAACAAGAAGATCATCGATATTGGCCAGCCGCAACGCGGCGATGTCATGGTCTTTCGCTACCCGGAAGATCCATCGCTTGACTACATCAAGCGCGTCGTCGGCATACCGGGCGACAAGGTGGCCTACCAGAACAAGCGCCTGACTATCAACGGACAAGCTATTGAAACCAATCGAACCGAAGATTATGCATACTGGTCATCAGATGATAAACATCTTATGATTGATCGACAATTTGTCGAGATGGCAAATGGCATAGAACATCGGATATTGAACAATGAAAATGCTCCATCATTTATGCATAATGCCGAGGTTTTGCAGTTTCCACATCGCCAGGATTGCCTCTACAATAACGCCGGTGTGATCTGCACGGTGCCGGCCGGCCATTACTTCATGATGGGTGATAATCGTGACAATAGCCGTGATAGCCGTTTCTGGGGATTTGTTCCGGAAGAAAACATCGTCGGCAAGGCGTTTTTCATCTGGCTCAACTTTAGCGACCTGAAACGAATTGGATCATTTAAATAGGGGAGTTCCTACTATGAATAAACAGCGTGGTGTAGCGCTTTCTGGACTGATTTTCTGGGGTGTAATTATTGCGGTGGTTGCCATGCTCGGGATAAAGGTTGCGCCAGAAGTCATCGATTACTACAAGATCAAGAAAAGCGTCAAATCGACCGCAATGAGCTCCAGTGGCAAGACCGTGCCAGAAATTCGCAGCTCTTACGGCAAGTATGCGGAAGTTGAACATATCAAGACAATCACGCCGGCGGATCTCGACATTTCCAAAGAGGGCAACGAAATCGTTATTGCTTTTGCCTATGAAAAACGCATCCCCCTGTTTTACAACGTCAGTCTGCTGATCGACTTTGAGGGATCTTCCTCGGGGCGCGATTAAGGCGAATGACCACTCGACTTGAGCAGGTGATCGGCCATACGTTCTCCAATTCATCCCTGCTGCTGACGGCACTGACGCATCGCAGCCACAGTTCGCCGCATAACGAGCGGCTTGAGTTTCTCGGCGACTCCATCCTTAACGCCGTCGTTGCACGTCATCTTTTTGACCGTTTCCCCGGCATTCCCGAGGGCGATCTTTCGCGATTGCGCGCCAATCTCGTCCGCCAGGATAGCCTGCATCAACTGGCTTTGTTGCTGTCACTTGGGAAGGATCTGCGGCTGGGCGAGGGCGAACTGAAGAGTGGAGGGGCACAACGCCCGTCAATCCTTGCCGACTCACTCGAAGCCCTGTTTGGCGCCATCTGGCTGGATGCAGGTTTCGATGCCGCCAGCGCCGCCATTGCGCGACTCTATGGCGACATGCTGGGCGCCATCGTCCCCGGACAGCCAATCAAGGATGCCAAGACACGCCTCCAGGAAGACCTGCAAGGCAGACGGCTGCCGCTCCCGAAGTATTCACTGAGCGCTACCGAAGGTGAAGCCCACGTGCAGCAATTCAGGATTGCCTGCGTGATCGATGCGCTGCACATCCGGACTGAAGGCAGCGGCAGCAGTCGTCGTGCGGCCGAACAAATGGCCGCCGAGCGCGCGCTGGAAAGACTGAAGCAGGCATGAACGAACTTAAATCCGGCACCGTTGCCATCGTCGGCCGTCCGAACGTCGGCAAGTCGACGCTGCTCAATCGCCTGATCGGCGAGAAAATCAGCATTGTTTCGCGCAAGGCGCAGACCACTCGTCATCGCATCGTGGGCATCCTGACCGGGCCAGATGCTCAGTACGTATTTGTCGATACCCCAGGTTTTCAGACCAAACACACCAATGCCCTGAACCGGGCGATGAATCGCGGCGTGACACAGGCGCTGGCCGAAGTCGATGTCGTAATGCTGGTTGTCGATGCGGGACATTTTGACGCTAGGGACTTGGCGGTTATCAAGCTTATACCGCCAGAACGCCCGGTTATTCTGGCGGTAAACAAGATTGACCAGATCAAGGAAAGGAACCAACTCCTGCCCATTCTCGCCAAACTGGCCGTTCACTATGCTTTTGCCGCCATCGTTCCGGTCAGCGCCGCCAAGGGCAGTCAACTCGACGATCTTCTCGCCGAAACCCGCAAGCATTTGCCGCACAATGAACTGCTGTTCGGCGAGGACGAGACCACCGACAAGAGTGAAAAATTTCTTGCTGCCGAATACATCCGCGAAAAACTCTTCCGCCTGATTGGCGATGAATTGCCTTACGGCGCGACCGTTGAAGTGGAAAAGTTCGAACTCGATGGGGCATTGCGCCGCATCAGCGCCGCCATCGTCGTCGATCGCCAGGCGCACAAGGGTATCGTTATCGGCAAGGGGGGCGAAACCCTGAAGCGCATAGCCTCGGAAGCACGTCAGGACATGGAACGTCTGTTCGATGGCAAGGTTTTCCTTGAAGTTTTTGTCAAGGTCAAGTCAGGCTGGAGCGACGATGAGCGTTTGCTTAAAAGCCTGGGCTACGAGTAACAACTGGAGAGAACGTTGACGTGATGCACCGGCACAAGGTCGACGGACAGCCCGCTTTCGTGCTGCACACTTACCCCTTCCGGGAAACCAGCCTGATTGTCGAAGCGATTACCCGAGACTATGGCCGGGTTGCCCTGCTGGCGCGAGGTGCGCGGCGCCCGCGTTCTTCCTTGCGCGGCCTGTTGCTTGCCTTTCAACCCCTCGAACTGGCGTGGGCCGGCAAGGGCGAAGTGCAAACCCTGATGAAGACCGAGTGGCAGGGCGGACAACCCTTGCTAACGGGCAAGGCGCTGTTTTGTGCTTACTACCTCAATGAACTGTTGATGCACCTGCTGCCGCGTGAAGACGCCCACGCACGACTGTTCTCGGTATATGCTGAAACCCTGCGCCGCTTTGCCGACAGGCTGAAGGAATCCGACCTGCGCTGCTTCGAACGGGCCTTGCTGCAGGAACTGGGCTACGGACTGACGCTGGAAAAAGATGTCAGGGGGGGGGCCATTGACATTGCCGGACATTATGCCTACGAGATAGAGCACGGCCCGGTGAAACTCCAGCGACCCGGCAGCTCTGCCTTATCGGTCAGCGGCAAGACCTTGATTGACCTGGCGCACGAGGATTTTTCCGATCCGCGTTCGCTGCTCGAAGCCAAGCAACTGATGCGCACATTGATTGCGCACTATACCGGCGGCAAGAGTCTCGAGACCCGCCGGATTTTTATGGAGCTTCAGGAATTATGATCGAACTGGGCGTAAATATTGACCACATCGCGACGATTCGCCAGGCACGCAAAACCTACGAGCCTGAGCCAGTCTGGGCCGCAGTCGAAGCACATCTCGGCGGTGCCGATGGCATCACCGTTCACCTGCGTGAAGATCGCCGGCACATTCAGGATGCCGATGTCGAGAAACTGCGCACGCTGACCCAGATCAAGCTCAATCTGGAGATGGCGGCGACCGACGAAATGGTTGATATCGCCTGCCGCCTTAAGCCGGAAATGGCCATGCTGGTGCCGGAGGGCCGCCATGAGGTGACGACGGAAGGCGGTCTAGACATCGTGCCGCAGGAAGCCAAACTCAGGAAGGCGATCGAGCGGCTTTCCGCTGCCGGAATCATCAGCAGCGTCTTCATCGACGCCGAAGTGGATCAGATCGACGCCGCGGCACGCATTGGCGCACGCGTTTGCGAAATCCACACTGGCCCCTACGCATACGCTTTCCACCATAAAGGGCGCGATGCCGAAAGCCCGGCAGTACTCGCCGAACTCGAAAAAATCCGCATCGCAGGCGAAGCGATTCGCCGCCACGGCATGCGCTTCAATGCCGGCCACGCACTGAACTATTTCAACGTGCAGCCGGTAGCCCGGTTGCCCGGTATCCGCGAACTGCACATCGGCCATGCCATTGTCAGCCGCGCCATTTTTGTTGGTCTGCGCGAAGCGGTGCGTGAAATGAAACGTTTGATGCGCGAGGCGCAAGCGCATTTGCCAACGAATTTGCCAACGCTCACCCGATGATCGCCGGTATCGGTACCGACATCGTCGCCGTCGCGCGGCTCGGCAGACTTTACGAGCGGCACGGCGAACGAGCACTGGCCAGGTTGCTGGCACCGGTCGAGCGCACCGACTTTGAAAAAGCTCACGATTCGGCGCGCTTTCTGGCCAAGCGCTTTGCCGCCAAGGAAGCCTTCGGCAAGGCACTTGGCATCGGCGTTGCCGCGCCGGCCACGCTGCCCAGTATTTCTGTGGTGCACGACGCGCTCGGCAAACCGGCTTTCGACTACGCCCCGAAACTCGCGCAGCTTCTCACCGAACGCGGTCTGATCGCCCATCTTTCAATCAGCGACGAACAGGACTTTGCTCTGGCCTTTGTCGTTCTGGAATACAGCTGAGCCATGACCACGCCGACAATGCTGCCGCATGGCTCGCTGATGATTGACATCGCCGGGTTGCAACTGAGCGACCTCGACCGCGAACGTCTCACACACCCGCTGGTCGGTGGCCTCATCCTGTTTGCACGTAACTACCACTCGCTCGAGCAACTGTCCCGGCTGACAGCCGAAGTTCACACTCTGCGCACACCATCGCTGCCCATTGCCATCGATCATGAAGGGGGCCGTGTACAGCGTTGCCGAGAGGGATTCACCCGCCTGCCGCCCATGCGCCGTCTGGGTAAATTGTGGGAAAAAAAACCACAGCAGGCGCTAGAAGCCGCGCATGATATCGGCTACGTGCTGGCCGCCGAGTTGCGGCAAAACGGAGTCGATCTATCCTTCACGCCCGTGCTCGACCTCGACTGGGGGCGTAGTGGCGTCATCGGCAACCGCTCGTTTCATGGGGATCCGCTGGTCGTGGCACAACTCGCTGGTGCCTTGATCGAGGGATTGCGCCGTGCCGGAATGGCCGCTTGCGGAAAGCACTTCCCGGGCCACGGCTGGGCTGAAGCCGACTCGCACGTCGCCATTCCGGTCGACCCGCGAAGCCTGGCCGAACTGGCCACGGATATGGAACCTTACCATCGCCTCATGCTGGACGCCGTGATGCCGGCGCACGTCATTTACCCGCAAGTGGATTCCCGCGCGGCCGGCTTTTCTCCGGTCTGGATCAGGATATTGCGCGAGGAACTGGGCTTTGACGGCGTCATCTTCAGCGACGATCTTTCGATGGAAGGCGCCAGCATCGCCGGCGACATCGTCTGTAGGGCAAGCGCCGCATGGAATGCCGGCTGCGACATGCTGCTCGTGTGCAATGCGCCGGACGCCGTGGGCGATGTGCTGGAACGTTGGCAGCCGGAATTCGACCCGCAACGTTCAGCCCGCATAGCACGACTGTTGCCGACGGTTGCGCTGCTTGATTTGCAGGATGATCCGACGTATCTTGCGGGGGTCAAAGCAGCAGAAGATCTGCTCTGATGTTCCTGATGATCGGATCAAAAAAGGCAGCCAAGGCTGCCTTTTTTCAACACTGACCTGGAACATCTACTTCACGCGGGCGCGGTACTCGTTGGTGCGGGTATCAATTTCGATCTTGTCCCCGATTTCAACAAACGCAGGAACCGGAAGTTCGAAGCCGGTCGACAGGCGGGCCGGCTTCATCACCTTGCCCGAGGTATCGCCCTTGACGGCGGGTTCGGTGTAGATTACTTCGCGCACCAGGCTGTTCGGCATTTCGACCGAGATGGCCTTGCCCTCGTAAAACACCACTTCGCAGGGCATCGCTTCTTCGAGGTAACTCAGGGCGTCGGCCATGCAGTCGGCTTCGATCTCGTACTGGTTGTATTCGGAGTCCATGAAGACGTACAGCGGATCGGCGAAATAGGAGTAGTTAACCTCCTTGCGGTCGAGCTGAACGACGTCAAACTTGTCGTCGGCGCGATAGACAGTCTCTGACGGCGAGCCGGTCAGCAGGTTTTTCATCTTCATCTTGACGACCGAGGCATTGCGGCCGGATTTGCTGTAGTCAGCCTTGAGGACGACCATCGGGTCGTTGCCGACCATAAAGACGTTGCCTGCGCGAAGTTCTTGTGCGGTTTTCATAGTGCGATCCGGTAATGACGAAGAAATTTTAACCGCGCATTATAACTTGGAACGGCAAAAACGCACCAGACAACTGCACAAATCTTCCTGTTGGGCCCGGTTTTCAGCCCATACGATGGCGTTCAGGCGAAGATCGGGAAGCGCATCCATCCACTGTGACCATAAATTAGGGGTAATCCGGCCGGCGTCCTTTTCGCCATTCCACCCTCGGTAGAGGCGGAGAACCGTTGGGCGGCTTGCTTCCGGCAATTCGGCGCAATACAGTTCGAGGAACGCAACGAGTTTTGTCAGGTGCGCGTCCTCGTCTTGCGGGTAGATTTGCCACAGCATCGGCTTCGCTGCCCATTGAGCACGAACAAAGGAATCTTCGCCTCGCACGATATTAATATCGCACGACCACAGCAATTGGTCGTAATCGGGCTGTGCGATGAAGGGCAGCATCCGGATTTCCAGGTTTCCCCGGCGGATTGCATCGCCGACCTGCAAGGGCTGAGCCACGTAGGCTTCAATTGTCGAAAGGGTTTGCGTCACCGGTGCCAGACAACAGACAGGCGTCCTGCCCTGCGCCCAGACATCGAGCAGATCGGCAATCGCCGGGTTTTCATAGGCAAACAGCGAAACGAGCAGGGTATCAGCGGCTGGCGGCGGCAAGCCGAGCGTTCGCCAGAAGCCGGTTTGCTGCTCGGGTGAAGCGCAGAAAGACTGTCTGCGCTGCTCAAGCCTGTTCTCGCGCAGCAGGCCGCCCGTGGTTTCGTTGAAGCCGGGGAAGAAAAAATACTTGGTGAGCGGCAGACTCGGGTGCGGCGAGGGCAGGGCATGGCAACCCGATATCCAGGCTTCGGCGCTCAGATAGTCGAGGTTGATCCACACCGGCGCCGGTTTGCGTCTGGCCATGCTGGCGATAAAACGTTCGGGCAGGTGGCAGGCAAAAGCCTCGACGATCACATCGCCGGGATCGATATCGGGAATATCGGCGTTCCAATGACGCACTTCAACCCCTTGTACCGTCTGGATGGGAAGTTGGGGAACGATTTCCGGGCAAATCCGATGGAAGGCACTTAGGTCATCAACCCACAATCGAACGCCAAAGCCGTGTTCGCAAACCAATTGGCGCGCCAGACGCCAGCACACACCGATATCGCCATAATTGTCGATAACCCGGCAGAAAATATCCCATCTGGTTGAGCTGGAAGAGGCGGGCATGGACGCAGCAAACAGGCGTGATAAGATCAAAGCGACATCCTAACCGCTCTCACCCATTGGACGAAATGTTTGACGCCAAAGCCTTGCTCGCCACGCTGACCGAGTTGCCCGGTGTTTACCGCATGCTCGATGCCGCAGGCCAAGTGCTCTATGTGGGCAAAGCCAAGAACCTTAAAAAGCGCGTCGCGTCGTACTTTCGCGATAATTATCCCAGCCCGCGCATCGCCTTGATGGTGGCACAGATCGCCGGTGTCGAAACGAGCACAACCCGTTCGGAAGCCGAGGCGCTGTTACTCGAAAACAACCTGATCAAGAGCCTCTCGCCGCGCTACAACATTCTTTTCCGCGATGACAAGTCGTATCCGTATATCGTCATCACTCACGACAAATTTCCCCGTCTAGGCTTCTTTCGCGGCAACACCGACCGCAAGTCGGACTATTTCGGGCCTTACCCCTCATCGCTGGCCGTGCGCGAGAGCGTCAATCTTCTACAAAGGATGTTCCGTCTGCGCACCTGTGAAAATTCGGTGTTCAACAACCGTTCGCGGCCTTGCCTGCTGCACCAGATCAGGCGCTGCTCCGGTCCCTGCGTCGATCTGGTCGCCCCTGAGGTTTACGCACAGGACGTGCAGATGGCGGCGATGTTCCTGCAGGGGCGGCAACAGGAGGTTATTGGGCGACTAAGCGAGGCAATGGATCAGGCCGCCAGCGAACTTGCTTTCGAGCAGGCCGCCGTTTATCGCGATCAGATTCAGTCCTTGCGTCAGGTACAGGACAAACAGTACGTCGAAAGCAGCAAGGGCGAGGACGTCGATATCGTGGTAGTGGTTGAAGAGGGCGGCATGCTCTGTGTCAACCTCGCCATGGTACGCGGTGGTCGGCATCTGGGCGACAAGACGCAGTTTCCGAGTAATGCCGCCGACAGCTCGTCGGATGAGGTGTTGTGCGCCTTCCTGAACCAACACTATCTGGCACACCCGATCCCGATGCGTATTTACCTCAATCGAGCCGTCCCCGATGGTGAGCTTGGCAATGTGCTGGCCGAACTCGCTGGCCGTCCGGTGCCGCTCCTTGAGCCCCGGCTTACCATGCAGAAAATGTGGCTGGAGATGGCCGAGCAGAGTGCGAAACTGGCCATTTTGGCTCGCCGCAACGTGATTTCCCGGCAGGAACATCGGCTTGAGTCCTTGCAAGAGGTTCTCGGCCTGGACGTGGAGGAGGGCAAGGAAACGCGCATCGAGTGTTTCGATATCAGCCACACACAGGGAGAATCGACGGTGGCTTCCTGTGTCGTCTATCAGGGTAACGGAATGCGCAAGTCGGACTACCGACGCTTCAATATCCAAGGCATCCAGCCCGGCGACGACTATGCCGCCATCCGCCAGGTGGTGTTGCGCCGGTATGCAAAAGTCGCCAGCGGCGACAGTGTGCCGCCAGCGCTGATCCTGATCGATGGCGGCAAAGGGCAGGTGAGTTCGGCGTTGTCGGCACTGGAAGAGCTTGGACTGGCGCATTTGCCGATGCTCGGCGTGGCAAAAGGTGAAGCGCGCAAGCCGGGGCTTGAAATGCTTGTCTTCGCTGACGCTCGCGAACCGGTACAATTGGCAACGGAACATCCAGCGCTGCACCTGATTCAGGAAATTCGCGATGAGGCTCACCGCTTTGCGATTTCAGGCCATCGGGCGCAACGCAGCAAGACACGACGGACTTCTCGACTGGAGGAGATCGCCGGCATCGGAGCGAAGCGGCGCAAGGCCCTGATTACTCATTTTGGCGGCTTGCAAGGCATCTCCAATGCGGGGATTGACCAACTGACCGCAGTTCCGGGTATCAGCCGGGAACTGGCCGAAAAAATTTACACGGCGTTGCATTGATGCCCGTCAACATACCGATTCTTCTGACCTGGCTGCGAATCGCCATGATCCCGCTGATGATTGCCGTTTTCTATGTGCCGGAATCATGGCTTCATGACATCGGACGCAACCTTGCCGCCACCTTGATATTTGTTGTCGCAGCAGTGACCGACTGGCTGGATGGCTATCTGGCCCGTCGCTGGAATCAAACCTCGGCCTTTGGTGCATTTCTCGATCCGGTGGCCGACAAACTGGTCGTTGCCGCTGCGCTGATCATGCTGGTTCAGCTTGGCCGGCTTGACGCCATACTGGCCGCGATCATCATCGGTCGCGAGATTACCATTTCTGCCTTGCGCGAATGGATGGCGCAAATCGGCGCACACAAGAGCATCGCGGTATCGTTGATCGGCAAGATCAAGACGGTCGCCCAGATGGTTGCCATTCCGCTCCTGCTTTATCATTCACCCCTCCACGGCTTTGATATACAGAACCTGGGTACCTGGCTCATTTACATCGCCGCCGTGCTGACGCTCTGGTCGATGGGTTACTACATGCGCATGGCATGGCCGCACCTCGCCGAGCAGGACAGGAAGCGCTAATCAGGCCGATATACCGTGCTCAGAACGAGGCAAAACCGAGGCAAAATCGTTGACAGGTCTGGCCAAGCCTTTATAATGCGCACTCGCTTCACGCGGGAGTAGCTCAGTTGGTAGAGCGATACCTTGCCAAGGTATAGGTCGAGAGTTCGAGACTCTTCTCCCGCTCATAATATTGGTGAACAGCACTATTGCTTTTCCAGTTACATCGGTATCTGTCATGAGACAGGCGCGGCGCGATAGCAAAGCGGTTATGCACCGGATTGCAAATCCGTGTAGGTCGGTTCGACTCCGGCTCGCGCCTCCAGAAATTGGTTTCACGCGGGAGTAGCTCAGTTGGTAGAGCGATACCTTGCCAAGGTATAGGTCGAGAGTTCGAGACTCTTCTCCCGCTCCAGTTAAAAAGGGAAGTGCGTTGCGCACTTTCCCTTTTTTCCTTTCAGGGTCTACATGCCGCGGATAAGGACGCACCGCAGGCGCAGCGATCTGGAAGCGGGCATTCTCGGATTTCGTCGGGTTCGCTTGTCCGCTCAAGTGTCTGCCCGGGGTGCCCGGCTTGCCCGCCCGCTTTCTTTCCTGAAGGCCGGCTCAGCAATCGAGTCTTCTTCGCGTACCCATCCGACGATGGGGGTTTGCTGGAGTTGTGACTGTTCTTTGACCGTTGCGCTTCAAAGTTCCGCGAGTCGTGCAAAAAGGTGGCGGATCAGTTCGTCCTTCTGATCCGATGTCATCGTCGAGAGGTCTGGAAGCTCATGCCTGAGATAAAGTATCGCCTGTAACTAACTAAAATTTAAATGCATGCTGAACAGTCACAATCAGAGAATCATCCCCGCGCCAACCGTATTGTTGCTTGATTCGTCGATGACGATGAACGCCCCAGTTCCCCGGTTTTCTGCATAGCTGTCGGCAAAGATCGGCTGTGCCAGCTTGAAGCTCACTTTCGCGATGTCGTTCATGGCCAGTTTTTCGGCGGCCTGATGTTCCATGGTATTAATTTCCATGCGGAACTCGATCCCAGCGAGCATCGCCTTGCTGTCGCGCGTGGTATGCCGGATCAGGTACTTGCGGCGCGGGTCGAGAGGCAATTCGGAGAGCCAGCAGAGCATGGCGTCGATCTGTTTGGTGACGTTTGGCAGCTCACCGGTTTTCACGATCATGTCGCCACGCGAGATGTCGATTTCATCGTCCAGCAGGAGCGTGATGGATTGTTCGGCGAAGGCCTGCGGTAATGACCCGGTGTTGATCTGGATGTCCTTGACGCGTGTTTCCCGACCTGAAGGCAGCACGGTCACAGCATCGCCGATGGCCACGGCTCCCGATTCGACGCGCCCCATGAAACCCCGGTAGTCATGCAGATCGGGGTTTGCTGCATCCTGCGGGCGGCAGACGTACTGCACCGGAAAACGAAAGCTTTCCTGATGGTCGGCGTGCGAGGCGCTTGCCGCCTCCAGCAAATCGATCAGTGTGGGACCTCGATACCAATCAAGCCGCTCGCCACGATCAACGATCATGTCACCGTTCAGTGCCGATAGCGGGATGAAATGCACATCCTCAACGCCCAGCCGGGCGGCAAAGGCGAGGTAGTCGGCCACGATCCGGTCAAAGATTTCCTGCGAGTAGCCGACGAGATCCATCTTGTTGATGGCGACGACGATATGCGGAATATTGACCAGGTGGGTGAGGTAGGAGTGGCGGCGCGTCTGCGTCAGTACGCCTTTGCGCGCATCGATCAGGATGATGGCCAGATCGGCAGTCGAGGCGGCGGTGACCATGTTGCGGGTGTACTGCTCGTGACCCGGTGCGTCGGCGATGATGTATTTGCGCGTGCCGGTGGTGAAGTAGCGATAGGCAACATCGATGGTGATTCCCTGTTCGCGCTCGGCCTGCAGGCCGTCGGTAAGCAGCGAAAGATCGATGGCATCCATCCCGCGCTTTTTCGAGGTGCGCTCCATGGCGTGCAGGGTGTCGGCAAGAATCGTCTTAGAGTCGAACAGCAGGCGACCGATCAGCGTACTCTTGCCGTCGTCGACACTGCCGCAGGTGAGAAAGCGCAGCAGGCCATTATCTTGAATCTCGGCCGGGATATTTTCAATTGCTGACATAAAAACCTTTCAATTGCGAAAAAGCGAACCACCAAGTTACCAAGGGCACAAAGATTTACCAGGAAATTCAAGAAACGTTTCCAGAACAATGGTTTGACCGGATTGGTTTTCTTGGTGCAACTGGGTGCCCTTGATGCCTTGGTGGTGGATTTTCCTTTCAGAAATACCCTTCCTTTTTCCGTTGTTCCATGGACGCCTCCGAGGTCTGATCGTCGAGGCGCGTGGCGCCGCGTTCGGTGATGGTGGTGATGGCCGTTTCGGCGATGATCCTGGCGACGGTGTCGGCATCGGACTCGACCGGCGCGGTGCAGGTGATATCGCCGACCGTACGGAAGCGTACGCGCACATTCTCAATGGTGTCGTCGGGCCGAGCCGGGGTGATGTCGGTTACCGGCAGCATGCCGCCTTGACGACGCACGATGGCCCGCATGTGGGCGTAGTAAATCGACGGCAGTTCAAGCTGTTCGCGCTCGATGTACTGCCAGACATCGAATTCGGTCCAGTTCGAGATCGGGAAAACGCGGATGTTTTCACCCTTGAAGCTGCGTGCATTGTAAAGATCCCACAGCTCGGGGCGCTGGTTCTTCGGGTCCCACTGGCCGAATTCGTCGCGGAAGGAGAAGATGCGCTCCTTGGCGCGCGCCTTTTCTTCATCGCGACGGGCGCCGCCGATACAGGCGTCGAAGCCGAATTCGTCGATTGCTTCGAGCAGCGTCACCGACTGGTGCTTGTTACGCGATTCGTCCGCCGACTTGAGTACGACCGTGCCGCGTGCCATCGATTCTTCAACCGAACGTACGATCAGCCGCTCGCCGAGTTCGGCGGCACGCTTGTCGCGAAAGTCGGTCACTTCCCTGTAATTGTGGCCAGTGTCGATGTGCATCAGCGGGAAGGGAAACCTGCCTGGACGGAATGCCTTTTCAGCAATGCGCAGCATGCAGATCGAATCCTTGCCGCCGGAGAAGAGCAGCACCGGATTGCTGCACTGTCCGGCCACCTCGCGCATGATGTGAATGGCCTCGGATTCGAGCCAGTCGAGGTGGGTGAGGGTTTGTCGAGTTAGAGTTGTCATCGATTGCTTTCAAAAAACAGCGCTTTCAACGCAGAGAACGCAGAGACGCAGAGAACGCAAAGAAAAACTCGTGACCTTCTCTGCGAACTCTGCGCCTCTGCGTTCTCTGCGTTGAAAGAGGTTCAAGCCTTTTTAACATGCAGCCCGCATTCCTTGGACTCCGGATTCTCCCACCACCAGCGACCGGAGCGGACGTCTTCACCGGGGGTGATGGCACGCGTGCACGGAGCGCAGCCGATGCTCGGGTAGAAGCTGTCGTGCAGGGTGTTGTACGGCACTTTGTAAAGCTTGATATAGGCCCACACTTCCTTTTCGCTCCAGTCGGCCAGCGGGTTGAATTTTTCAATCCCATTGCTTTCGTCGAAGGAACGGATCGGCAAGCCCTCGCGTGTTGCCGACTGTTGCGCGCGCATGCCGGTTATCCACGCCTTCTTGCCGGCCAGCGCTCTTTGCAGCGGTTCGACCTTGCGCGCGTGGCAGCAGCCCTGGCGCAGTTCAACCGACTCGTAAAAGGCGTTGATTCCATTCTGTCGCGTATAGGTCTCGACTAGGTCGTGGCGCGGGTAATACAGTTTGAGCACGAGGCCATAATGCTGTTTGACTTCGGCGATCAGATCGTAGGTTTCAAGCGGAAGACGTCCGGTATCGAGCGAGAAGATTTCGATAGCCACCTGGTCAGCGCGCATGAGATCGGTCAGCACCATGTCTTCGGCGCCGAGGCTGTTGGCGAAAACGGCGGGGGAAAAATCGCTGGCGATTTGACGCAGCAGCGTGCGTGCGGCGGCTGTTTTCCCTGCCACAGACGCAAGCAATGCCGGCTCGTCGAGATCGATGTTGATGTTCATTGCGACGTTTTCAGGCCGTACGACGGCGGAAGAGCGGCTGCGGCTGGTCGACAGCGGCTTGGTAGGTTTCGCTGAAATCGCTCAGGCTGGTCAAAGCCGCTTCGATAGCCTTGTCCTCGCGCAAGGCATAGGCATCGATACCGCAACGCTTCATGTAGAACAGTTGATCCTGCAGCACATCGCCGATGGCGCGGATTTCACCCCGATAGGAATACCGATCACGCAGCAGGCGGGCGCTCGAATAGCTGCGACCATCGGTGAACTTCGGGAAATTCACGCCAATGACGGCAAAGTATTCGAGGTCGCCGGCAATGGCTTCAGGGCCCTCGCTGCTGTCCAGCCAGACACCGATCGACGTTTTCCCCGCAAGGATTTCATCCCTGCGCGCCAGCCACACGGCGAGCGGCAGCAGGGCCGGCTGGTCGGGCAGAGAAATCGATTCTGCCGTCTGTTCCGCGTCAAGTCTGAGGGTCTGCCAGGGATCGTCGAGGATCTGGCCGTTCTTGATAATCCTAGGCATTGGCGACTTTCGTAATCGTTTCGTTTGCTGCGTTGCTGGCGGCGGAGTTTGCCACGCTGTTCGCTGCGCTGTTCGGTGACCTCCGCTTGTCGCGCCCGGCGTAGGCGCGCTGCTTGAAGGGCTCGACGCCGATCCGGTCAAAGGTGTCAATGAAGCGTTCTTCGGGTGTCCGCTGTTCGATATAGACATTGACCAGCGCCTCGATGACCAGCGGTACTTCTTCGGCGTAGAACGAGGGGCCAATCACCTTGCCAATCGTCGTGTTGTTGCCCTGCTGGCCCCCCACGGTGACCTGGTACCACTCCTCGTTGTTCTTGTCGACGCCAAGGATGCCGATGTTGGCGACGTGATGATGACCGCATGAATTCATGCAACCCGAGATGTTGAGCGAAATGTCGCCCATGTCGTAGAGGTAGTCGAGATCGTCGAACTTTTTCTGCACGGCATCGGCAATCGGTATGGATCGTGCATTGGCCAGCGAGCAGAGATCGCCGCCGGGGCAGCAGATCATGTCGGTGAGCAGGCCGATATTCGGCGTCGCCAGCGCATGGGTGCGCGCGATTTTCCACACCGCGTAGAGATCGCGCTTCCTTATATCGGATAGCACCACGTTCTGTTCGTGGGTGACGCGCAGTTCGCCAAAGCTGAAACGCTCGGCCAGATCGGCAACGGCTTCCATTTGTACATCGGTAATGTCGCCGGGGGGAACACCCGGTGCCTTGAGCGAAAGCGTGATTGCCGCGTAGCCCGGAACCTTGTGCGCATGCACGCAGCGCTTGGCCCAACTGGCGAAGGCCTTGTCCTCCTTCAGATGAGCTACAAAAGAAAGGTCTTCAGCCGGCAGATGGTCGTAGGCGGGGGGGGCGAAATGCCGTGCCACCCGATCGAACTCGGCGTCGGTCAGGGTCGTCGGGCCGTCTTTCAGGTGCGACCACTCTGCTTCGACCTGGCGGGCAAACTCCTCGATGCCCAGCGCATTGACAAGAATCTTGATGCGCGCCTTGTACATGTTGTCGCGGCGGCCGTAGCGGTTATAGACGCGCAGCACGGCATCAAGGTAGGAGAGCAGATGCCGGCGCGGAAGATATTCGCGAATCAGCTTGCCGATGACCGGGGTACGGCCGAGACCGCCGCCGACAAACACCTTCACCCCGATTTCACCGATTTCACCGTTTTCGCTGCTTTCCTTCCTGACGATTTCCAGCCCGACATCGTGTGCGCGAATGACGGCGCGATCCTCTGCGGCGGCATTGACGGCGATCTTGAACTTGCGCGGCAGATAGGCAAATTCCGGGTGGAACGTGGACCACTGGCGCAGAACTTCGCAATACGGGCGCGGGTCAGTCAGTTCATCCGGCGCAATCCCGGCAAACTGATCGCTGGTGATGTTGCGGACGCAGTTGCCGGAGGTTTGTACGGCGTGCATTTCAACGCTCGCCAATTCACCAAGGATTTCAGGGGTTTCTTCAAACTTCGGCCAGTTGAGCTGCATGTTCTGGCGCGTCGTGAAGTGGCCGAAGCTGCGGTCGTAACGGCGGGAAATCTCTGCCAGTTTGCGCAGTTGAGCCGCCGCGAGCATGCCGTAGGGAATGGCGATACGCAGCATCGGGCCATGACGCTGAATGTATAGCCCATTTTGCAGTCGCAATGGACGTAGCTCATCGTCGGAGAGGGTGCCGGCCTGGTGGCGTTCGATCTGGCCGCGATACTGCACAACGCGTTCGTCGATGATTTGCTGGTCTATGCTGTCATAGCGATACATGATTCGCTCCTGTTCAAATCTTTACAAGGTAATCAGTTTGCCGCCGATCAACACCAGCATGCTGGCAAGGATAGGCCGCAAAAAACGATCCGGCACTCGCGCCGAGGCGTGGCTGCCAAGCCAGATACCGGGTAGCGAGCCCAGCAGCAGGCTGCCGAGCAGCGACCAGTCGACGCTGCCG
>JAYSZS010000306.1:0-3731 GCA_043737935.1 Propionivibrio sp.
GGCGTACGCAAAGCCCCGAGTCCTGAAGGACGTGCCGGCTTTGTGCGCATTGATACCGTTCATCAGAGCGATCAGGACGGCGTCAAAGGCGTTTATCACGTCACCTGCGTCGATGCCGTGAGTCAGTGGCAGGTCTAGGCTTGCGTGCAAGGGATCAGCGAGGCCTTCCTGTAGCCCGTGCTGGCTTTGATCAGTTCCCGTTCGTCATTGTCGGATTCCACTCAGACAACGGTTCCGAGTACATCAATCATCACGTCGCGAAACTGCGGGAGAAGTTGCGTATCGAGCAAACCAAATCGCGCTCGCGGCACAGTAACGAAAACGCCTGGCCGAGAGTAAGAATGCCAGCGTGGTGCAAGCACATGAGGATGCGTTACATAATGACTAGCGCAAATTACGGGGGCGTAAAATGTAATTCTATTCGCCGTGGAATTCGTTCTTTCTGATGTTGTCCAAAACTTTCATTTCTTGGTCTGCTACCATCGCCAGCAAGATCAATTCGGTATTCCCCAGCGCCGTCACGATGCGCCGGGCATTCAACACCATGTGGCGGGGCCCCAGGCCGGGGAAGTTGTGTTCGACGACGTAGCCGTCGATCACCTGATTTTGCGGCAGGATGTTTTCCAGCAGTTCGCGCAAGGCCGGGATGTCCCACTGGCCGTTGCCCAGATCGTAGATCTTGCGGCCCACGGTTTGCCCCGCGGCAACCTGGAAATGCTGTTAGAAGGAGCGGCTGGCGGAGACCACCTGCAAGCCGCCATCGAGCACGATCAGCGGCTCGACCACGGTGTCGACGATGCCTTCGGCCAGTTCCCGCGCCAGTTGCGTGCTGGCCTGCAGCACCGTCGCCAGTTCGGACATCGCCCGCTGAACGGCCTCGCTGGCGAGCATGAACTCGTTCACCGGGGTGAAGGTCAGCACCACGCCCTCGATCGCGTTGTCCAGCGTGCGGTAGGGCTGGATGCGAGCCAGATACCAGGGGCCATCGCTGGTGCGCACTTCACGTTCGATGGGGATCAGGGTATCGAGTACGGTTTGCAGATCGGCGTGCAGGTCGGTCGATGGGTCGGCACCGACAAGATTCGACGCGATGTCGCTCAAGGGGCGGCCGACGTCGCTGGCGATCAGACGGTACACCTTCACCGCCGCCGGCGTGTAGACCAGGATCACCAGGTGGTGGTCGAGGAACAGCGAGCCCGAGCTGACGTTGTCGAGCAGGTTCCTCATGTCGTTCTGGAGGCGGGTCAGTTGCTCGACCCTGGCATTCAGCTCGGCGTTGACGGAGATGGTTTCTTCATTCAGCGATTGCAACTCTTCCCTCGAGGTTTCCAGTTCTTCGTTGGTCGATTGCAGCTTTTCAATGGTCGATTGCAATTCTTCGTTGGCGGCCTGTTGCACTTCGCTGGTGGTTGCCAGGTTTTCCCTGGCTTAGGTCAGGCTATGCTCCAGTTCTACAATGCGCGCGGCTTGGTTGGTTTGGGCGGCGGCGCTGCGTTTGCTGCGGCCGTTTTGCCGCGGCGGGTGTGGACGGGTCGGCGGGTTTCCCTGAGGCAGCGACGTCCTCGAAGCTGATCAGCAGCAACGGCTCGACGCGCTTCTCGCGTGGCAGGGCGCTCACGCTGAAGCGCACCGTCGAAAAGCTGCCATTGGTCTTCACCAAAACTTCCTTGTTCAGCGTCGACTCGGCCACGGCGGCGGCTGTGTTGATGGCGATGCGCAAGTCGAGCTGCAGGCCCTCGCTCGCCATTTCGACTACGTTGATGCTCACCGGACTGGGGGCCGGGCGCAGGTAGCGACCGGTGTCGCCATGCACGTAGAGGATATTGCCGCGGCTGTCAGTGGTGACCGAGGCCGGGGCGAAGGTCTGCAGCAGCATGTTCGTGCTCAGCACGGCGTCGTTGTCGAAGCTGCCGCTGTCGACCTTGCCGATCGTGGTCGCGTTCGCCCATCCGGTGGTGGTCACCGTTACGCCGCGGGTGTCGGCGCTGCGGGCCTTGACCCTGGTGAGATCGGCCTTGAGCCGGGGCGCGGCGTCGCTGTGGCTGGCGCGGTAGAACTTCCACTTGCGCTCGATCGCCGTAAACATGCCGGGGAGGCTGGGGATGCTCTCCGAGGGAGACAGGAACAGTAAGCCGTCGGGTCGCAACGCAAAGTAAAAGCTGTGGATCAGGCGGTTTTGCAGTTCCGGCTCGAGATAGATCAGCAGGTTGCGACTACTGAGCAAGTCGATCTTGGTGAAGGGCGGGTCCTTGATCACGTTCTGTACGGCGAACACCACCCGGTCGCGGATGCTCTTATTCACTTTGTACCCCGACTCATCTTTGGTGAAGAAGCGGCGCAGGTGGTCCGCCGTCACGTCCTGCACGATGTTGGGCGGATAGCTCCTGGCGCGCGCCGTGGCAATCGCCTCGTCGTCGAGATCGGTGGCATAGATCTGAATCGTCAGTTCCTGATTGTGGCGGGACTTGTTTTCTTCCAGCAACTCGTGCAGCACGATGGCGATCGAGTAGGCTTCCTCGCCGCTGGCGCAACCGGCCACCCAGACGCGGAAATCGTGGCCGGGCGGTGTGTCCATCAGCAGCGACGGCAGGATGCTGTCCTTGAGTGCGACAAAGGCCTCGGGGTCGCGGAAGAAGCTGGTGACATTGATCAGCAGTTCCCTGAACAGCCGTTGCGTCTCGGCCGGATTGCCCTTGAGGAAGCGCGCATACTCGGCTTCGTTTTCGATGGAGTTCTGCGCCATGCGGCGCTGGATGCGGCGACCGATGGTGCTTTTCTTGTACAGCGAGAAGTCGTGGCCGGTGGCACTGCGCAGCTGCAGTAGGATCTGGTTGAAGCCGCTTCGCATTTTTTCCGGGGCGACGGGCGCCACCTGCTGCCTGAGAACGCTGTGCCGGATCACTTCCAGCAGCGCGGCCGGCATTTGTTCGACCAGCAGGATGTGGGTAGCCTAGCCGGCGTTGATGGCGCTGGTTGGCATGCCGTCGTACTTGGCGGTGGCAGGATCCTGCACCATGCAGACACCGCCGACGCCGAGGATGGCGCGCAGGCCCAGGGTGCCGTCGGTGGCGGTGCCGGAGAGGATGATGCCGGCCGCGTGCTCGGCCTGGTCTTCGGCCAGCGAGCGCAGGAAGGCGTCGATCGGCATGCGCTGGCCGCGCGCCAGTTCCGGTAGCGATAGTTGCAACGCGCCGCCAAGGATCGCCATCTCGCGGTTGGGCGGGATGCCATAGACGTGGTCGGGTGCGACGGCGATCTGGTCGAGCGCTTCGACTACCGGCATGGCGGTGGCGCGTTGCAGGATCTCGGTCAGCAGGCTGACGTGGCCGGGGTCGAAATGTGGCACCAGGACGAAAGCCATGCCGGTATCCGCCGGGCAGGCGTGGAAGAAGGCCTCGAAGGCTTCCAGCACGCCGGCGGAGGCGCCGATGCCGACGATGGGGAAGTTGGTGGCCTGGGTAGACGCGGCAGGGGCGGCAGGGGCAGATGTTGCCGGCGCAGCATCCGTTGCCGTGGCGGGGTAGGCAAGCGGCTTTCGCGCTGCCGCTGGCTTGGCGGCGGGCTTGGTGACGGTTGTTGTAGTGGGTTTGCTGGTGACCATAAAATCCATATACATTAAAGGGGCATCTGTGTGGAATGTTACGCCCGCAGCCCGAAGCTTGCTCAACTTTTCTCAGCAGAAAATGGATTTCGGCGCTCACGGAGTCCAGCATCGCGCAGTTGAAGGCCTC
>JAYSZS010000307.1:0-3720 GCA_043737935.1 Propionivibrio sp.
CACGCTTGCGGTGCCTGCATTCTTGCCATTTGTTATAGGCCACCACGCCAACAATGGCAGCGCCACCGAGGCCAATCAAACCTAATTGCAGTTCGCTCATGTCATTCCCTAAACAATCGGCTCGCGCATGCGCAACGCTTCATCCATATCCACTTCCACAATACGCGAAACTCCGGATTCCTGCATCGTCACACCCACGAGTTGTTGCGCCATTTCCATGGCAATCTTGTTGTGACTGATGAACAGAAACTGCGTGTTGGCCGACATGCGACTCACCATCGCACAAAAACGTTCGGTATTGGTATCGTCCAGCGGTGCATCGACTTCGTCAAGCAGGCAGAACGGTGCCGGATTAAGCTGGAACATCGAAAACACCAGCGCAATCGCGGTTAATGCCTTCTCACCACCGGAAAGAAGGTGAATCGTCGAATTCTTCTTACCCGGTGGCTGCGCCAGCACCTGCAAGCCAGCGTCGAGAATTTCCTCGCCGGTCATCACCAGCCTGGCCTCGCCACCGCCGAAGAGAATCGGAAAAAGTTCGCCAAAACTGCGGTTGACTGCATCGAAGGTCGTCTGCAACAGCTCGCGCGTTTCCCGGTCAATGCGGCGAATGGCATTTTCCAGAGTTTCCATGGCCTGCGTCAGGTCTTCCGACTGCGCGTCGAGGTAGGCTTTGCGCTTGCGCGCCGTTTCAAGCTCTTCGAGTGCCGCCATATTAACCGGGCCGAGCACATCGATTGAGCGTTGCAGTGCGCTGATTGCACTGTGCAGCGCCGTGGCACGAGAACCGGCCAGGTCGCCGGCCAGGTTTTGCTCATCGGCCTGCGCTTCGAGCAATTGTGCTGCAAGCTGGTCGAAATTGAGGCGGGCCGCCTGTTCCTTCAGCTTGAGTTCGCCGATTCGTTCGCGCCGGGGTTCTAGACCATGCTCAAGCTTCATGCGCTGCTCTTCCAGAGCGCGCAGACCGGCTGTCGCCGCTTCCAGCCCATTGCGCACGAACGCCAGCGCCTGTTCGCGTGAAACCCGCTGCTCAAGCGCCTCCTGTAACTGCGGTTCCAGATCCTCGGCCTGCAGGGCAGCGGCGTTTTCAGTACAGCGCGCCAACTCGTCAACAATGCGCACCATTTGCTGGCGCGCCAGTTCCCGGCTACGGATGATTTCCTCGATCTTGTTGCGGCATTCGCGTTGTGAAAACTGCGCTTCGTGCAGTTCGCGTTCGACGCCATTGACCTGCTCACGCTCGTTACGCAATACCCGTTCAGCCTGATCGAAACTCGCCCTGGCGGCATCCTTGACAAGCTGCAACTGGAGAATCTGTTGGCGTTGCACCTCGATCGCCTGCGCGGCAATGGAAAAACGCTCGTTTTCTCCCTCTTCCTCGGCAGCCATTTCGGCCTGGCTGGCGTCAATCTGCACCTGACGCTCGCGGAAACGTTCCAGAGCCTGCGCCAGCTTGAGGGTTTCCACCTGAATGGCGTGGGCCTGCTCCTGCAGATCGTTTAGTTCCTTTCGTGACTCCTGCAAGGCGTTCTGGGCGTCCACCAGGCGTGCTTCAATTTCAGCGAGTCGCGCCTGCTCTTGCTCAACCCGCACCTCGCGCTGTACGATCAGAACCCCCAGTTGGTCAATCTCGCGCTGCCGTTCAAGCAGGCCATGCTCTGCAGCGTCAGGCGCAAACAGCGTGATGCTCTGCCGGCTGACGACATCGCCACCGGGCGTAACACAGCAGGCGGTGCCAGACAGGCTGTCGCGGCGCGCCAATGCAGACGCCAGATCAGCTGCGGTAAATACCTCGCCTAACCAGTCGGCAAGAATCGCGGCCAGTTTTTGCTCATCGCAACGAACCCGCGTCATAAGGCAGTCAGCAGCAAAACCCGCCGTTGTGCCCTCGACCGGCAACAGCAAGGTCAGTTTGCTACCCGGTCGGTCCTTGCTCCAAGCCGGGTCGGCATGCTCGGCCGTCAACGCACTGATCCGCTCGCGCAGAACGGCCTCAACGGCGTCTTCCCACCCGGCTTCGACATGCAAGGATTTCCACAAGGGCTGACGGTTATCCAGCCGATACCGATGCAGCCAGTCGGCCAGCTTGCCGTCACCCTGCACACGTTTTTGCAACTGCTCGAGCGCGGCACGACGGGCGTGCGCTTCGGCCCGCTCCTTCTGCACCTGCTGCACTTCGGTCAGCACCTCCCGCCGCCGCTGTTCAAGTTGTGGCAACTCCTGCTGTTTGTTGACCAAGGCTTGCTGCGCGTCGACGATCCGCTGACGCAATTCGGCCAGGGCTTCCTGCTTGAATTCGAACTCGGCAGCGTCGGGCACCGGCAGTGCCTGGCGTTCCTGCGCCAGACGATCGCGACGCCCGGCGAGAATCTGCAGCGAGCGCTGGGCATGGCCGCGATTAGCCTGCTCGATCTGCAAGCGCTGGTCAGCCTGCGCCATCGTCGTACGTTGACGATTGACTTCGTTCTGAGCGCTGGCGTGTGCTTCCTCGGCCAATGGCAGACGTTCCTGCCGCTCAGCCAGTTGCATTTCGCCCTGTTCAACGCGCTCATCGCTCAGCGCCGACAACGCCAGCCAGCGGGCGTGCTCGGCCTCCAGTTGCTGCAACTGAGACTGCCAGTGCACCTGGTCATCGCCTAATTGAGCCAGACGCGATTCATACTCGTGCTGTGATTCGCGACGGTGTCGGATTTCGGCTTCGAGCCGAGCCACTTCGGCATTGGCCGTAAACAATTCGCCTTGCGCACCATGCACGCCATCGCTGGCCGCAAAGTGGCTTTCGCGCGCTTCTTCAAGTCGGGCTTCCGTTTCACGCAAGGCAGCGATCTGCGCCTCAAGTTCAATGTCACCCCGCTCGACTTCACGCGCCAGTCGTTCGCTTTCGACCTGCGTCTCGTTGCGCCGCAGCAACCACAGCAAGTGCTGCTTGCGCGTCAGTTCAGCGCTGAAGTCACGATACTGCCGTGCGACGGCGGCCTGCCCTTCCAGGCGCTCCATCTGCGCGCCAAGCTCCAACCGGATATCCTCGACGCGCGTCAGGTTCTCGCGCGTATCGGCGATTCGATTCTCGGTTTCCTTGCGCCGTTCCTTGTATTTGGTAACGCCTGCCGCTTCTTCGAGAAAAACCCGCAGCTCATCGGGCCTGGCCTCGATGATGCGAGAAATGGTTCCCTGCCCAATGATGGCGTAAGCGCGAGGACCGAGGCCGGTACCGAGAAACAGATCGGTAATGTCCTTGCGCCGGACGTGCAGGTTGTTGATGTAGTACTCGGACTGCCCGCTGCGTGTCAGCAACCGCTTGACCGACAATTCGGCGTAATGCGACCATTGGCCGGCAATACGCCCAAGCGAATTATCGAAAACCAGCTCGACCGCTGCCCGCGACACTGCCTTGCGCGTTCCGGAACCGTTGAAGATCACATCCTGCATCGACTCACCGCGCAATTCCGAGGCTTTCGATTCGCCCAGCACCCAGCGCACGGCATCGATCACATTCGATTTGCCGCAACCGTTGGGGCCGACCACACCGACCCGTTGCCCCGGCAAGGCAATGGTGGTCGGATCGACGAAAGACTTGAATCCGGCGAGTTTGAGTTTGGTCAGGCGCATGAAGTGGTACGTAGCCTAGGGAAACACTGAATAAGTAGCAAAAGAAGTGAACGATCTTTTAGTCATGTCATCAAAGAAATGGGATCGATCACGGGGGTTAAGACGATGAAG
>JAYSZS010000308.1:0-8544 GCA_043737935.1 Propionivibrio sp.
TGCTTCATCGTCTTAACCCCCGTGATCGATCCCATTTCTTTGATGACATGACTAAAAGATCGTTCACTTCTTTTGCTACTTATTCAGTGTTTCCTTAGCGATCACGCACCCTGAAACCCAACAATCCGATCCTAAGGAAGGATGTATCCATGGCACCCGTGGTTTGGTTGTTCTGTAAGCCTAGTTAGTTCGTGAGGTGCACGGCACAGTGATTTATCGTTGTGGGCTTGAAGCTTCGGAGGGTACTCGAACATATGAGATTCCACAGTGGATTTCGATACGGTGGCAAGTCGGGGGATGCATGCCACCAAGATGATTCCTCAGGTTGATGTTGTGGTGGCGCTACTGAATCTGCATGCGATACTCGCCGGCGATGCAGGAGATATCACCGACCCTAATCAAACTGAGCACCATTCCTTGTTCGAACATGAAGGGTAACTGGCTAGCGTGGACATCACAAGATTCCTTGATACCAAGCGGGTAACTGTCAATGGAAAAATCTCACCCATGCCGCCCGATTCTTGAACCTGAGCTCGAAGACGCTCGGCAGGCCGACAGAACGCGGAGAGATATCCGCAGAGCACCCTCTCCAAGAGGGGTCATGAACATTCAACCGGGGAAGCGTTAGAAAGCCTGGACGCTAAAACCTTGGTCGAGCGCTCCTACTCGCCTATGCTATACCGATATTGCCAATTAAAAAAACTATTTATTCAATTAATCAATCACGTATCGAGGTATGGTAGTGTGAAACGTACTTTTAGATGGCAAGGTACCAGAAATAGGCCGATCCTTAGTTCGCCCATCATGGCATAGGCTTTCAAGTTCACGTCTTAGTATTTAACGTTGCGCCGGAGTCGCTCTGGCATTGACCAGACGTCGTCAGTCAGGGATACTCCCCTCATGCGGTTTAGGTTCCTATCCTTAGAACGACTTAACAAAATTAAGCAGTATTACTTTGGCACAAATTTACAGAGTGTGACGACGGCGGACAGATGATGTCGATTTTTTTTACACATTTTGATTGCGTGAACCCAACTCAGCCCAGGATTAAAAAATAAATTGATAATAAATCAAAGGGTTGATTATTTTATCGAGATCCGGCGTAATTTTTGCTTAGTAATGTTTCCCTAGCTTATTTCTTCAAATTACCAATGGTGATCACATGAACGATCAAGACAAAGATACCAAGACAGCACAAGAATCCTTATTGGCGGACAGGCAAGGACGCCGGCGTTTTCTCGGCGCGGGCACCGTAGCAGCCCCTTTCATTCTGACCATGGTGAGCCGACCAGCGCTCGGGATCACCTGTTTCACCCCATCTCGCTCCCTATCCAAAAATACCAGCATTTCCCAACAGGGAAAAAATGGTGAATGCACGAGTGCGGAATCGCCAGGCAACTACAAGGCGCAGCAGGACCCAACAAAAGGCGCCTATCATTGGCCTGGCTCAGTCAAGCCATCGGACCCATTCCATCCCACATTCACACAGGGCACTAATCCAAACGTTACGTCATTCACCATAACAGAAAGTAACGTAGTGAGAATTATGACCTTCGGAGAGGCGTTGTCAGTCAATGCCCCCGGCCAGGTGCACTTCCACATAATCGGCGCGTACCTTAACAAATTGGGCGGCAACGGCGCGGTCATACCCGACTCAGCGATTACCGTAGATGGCATCAAAAAAATATGGACTGAATACGCTATGGTCGGCTACTACGAACCGACTGCCGGAGTTAAATGGTACGCCGCTGAGATTGTGAATTACCTCATATCCAATGGCATCGTAAAATAACCATTGCTACAGATGGTTGAAGCGGGTCGATTTCTTTTTAGGCAATGGCGCGATGGTACTGTCGTCTTCGATCGCCAATTTGGCGATACCCATGCCCTAGACCCAACTGCCGCTGCAGTCTTCATGGCACTGGAGAAAGAGACGTGCGAGCGATCTGCATTAATTACAGCGCTCTCCCCGTTTTACCCAGAAGCATCCCAACAGGATCTGGCTTCCCGGCTTGATGGCCTGTTTGAACAGCTAACCACTCTCGGCATTGTGAAAGCGGACATCAATTGACCCAAACCCTGCACCGGGTGGGCGAACTATCACTAGCCGAGCTTCAAACCCTCCTTCGTAATGGCAGCTTTGCATTGCAGACGGGAAACCTGCTTTCTTGCATTTCCACCCAGTTCGCGGATGTTGCGCGTTCCTTGCATGTGCTCTATGCGCATCATCCCTATCAGATCGCACCGGATTTCGCTGATTTCCACGTCGAAGTTCGGCAGCCGCGCAATATAAGGCGCTGGTTCAGGCAACAGGCGGAATTTCTGATTGATGGGGATCCGCCTTTTGAACCCTTGCCGCGCGACCAGGCGCCTGCCTTCCTCGAGTGGGGCCTCAACTGGTCGATCGCCGCCTCGTGTCATCAATGGTTCACAATCCATGCAGCCTCGTTGGAGCGCAATGGCTTTGCAGTGATTCTTCCTGCACCTCCGGGTTCGGGGAAAAGCACGCTTTGCACGGTCTTGGCGCTACGCGGATGGCGACTCCTGTCCGATGAGCTATCCCTGATTAACCCGCAGTCGATGACGGCAAGTGCCCTGGCAAGGCCCATCAATCTGAAGAATGCTTCAATCAATTTGATCCGTAAATTTGAACCCACCAGCGTGTGGGGTCCGGAGACCTACGACACGGCCAAAGGCCTCGTCACCCATCTCCGCCCTCCCATCGATAGCGTGGAGAGGATGCTTGAGACAGCGCAGCCGCGCTGGATTGTTTTTCCTCGCTACAGTCCAGGCTCAGACCCCCTGCTCACACCTCGCGCCAAATCGCAGACCTTTATTCACTTTGCTGAGAATGCTTTCAATTACAGCACGCTAGGTGAAACGGGCTTCGATGTTGTGGGCCGTCTCGTCGACCAGTGTGATTGCTACGATTTCACTTACAGTCGACTCGATGATGCACTTGAAGTGTTTGACTGGATATCGAGTGGCGCAGCGCCCTGAAACTATGACGCGCAATACGAACACAATTTCTGGCCAGATTTTAATTGACGCCATCAAGTTCCCGGAGCGTCTCCCGGAGTTAAGCTTGCGCGACTGGGATTCGATACTCCGCCTCGCCAAACGCGCTAATTTGATCGGTCGGCTTGCCGAGGGCGTGCATCACCAAGGCGTGATGGATGAACTGCCCTTGCAGGTGAAAATCCATCTGCAATCGGCGCGGGTTCTCACTTCACACCAACGCCAGGCGATTGCCTGGGAGGCTCACCATATTGGCAAGGCGCTCAAATCGATCGGGGCGCCGCTGATCCTTTTGAAAGGTGCGGCTTATGCCCTAGCTGACTTGGCCGCAGCACGTGGACGCCTTTTCGGTGACGTGGATGTGCTGATTCCAAAGGAGTTTCTCAATCAGGCCGAGGCGGCACTGATGATGCATGGCTGGGCTTCCGGTGATGCTGATCCTTACGACGAGCGTTACTACAGACAATGGATGCACGAATTGCCGCCCATGGCTCACCGCAAACGCGGCACGGTGATTGATGTCCATCACAACATCCTGCCGTTGACTGCCCGCAACTCGCCTTCGGCTAACCTGTTGCTGAATGCCAGCGTTCCAGTTCCCGGCACCGATTTTCGTGTCCTGTCACCCTGCGACATGGTCATCCATAGTGCAACCCATCTGTTCCATGAAGGCGAACTGCAAAATGGATTGCGCGATCTGTTTGATCTGGATGCACTGCTCAACGAGTTTTCGGGGCGGCAATCCGATTTCTGGCATGAGTTGAGTGACCGCGCACGAACGCTCGGTCTGGCATGGCCCCTTCACCTTGCCCTTCGTTATTCGAAAGCGATTTTGGGCACCGATGTGCCCCAGCACGCTTACGAGTTTGTTACCAAGGCAGCAGCATTAGGTGGGGTTTCACAGCGTCTGCTCGATGAAATGTATCTGCGGGGTTTACAACCAGACCACCCACTTTGCAGTGATTATTCAACCGGGGTGGCCCGGGCTGCCCTCTATCTCAGAAGCCATTATATCCGAATGCCTATCGGACTATTGGTCATTCATCTTGGGCGAAAATCGATCATGCGTTTATTCAAGAACACCAGTCGATCAGTTTGAAGTCCTTAGCTCGGCCGCTGGCCGCAACCAAAAAGGTGTCGCACGCTGTGTCGGTCTATGTCCTCGTGGCTATCGTCAACAAGCGCCTCAATCTGCACTCCTCGTTCTACACTTTGTTACAGATAGTGTCGTTCACGCTGTTAGAGAAGATCCTTGCAGCATGCGTTTTTGGGCAACGACTACGAAATCTCCGAGGGGGCGTCTTGCAACAAATGAATCTATTCGATCATTAACCGGACAGCAATGGTGAAGGAGACGAAATCCAAAGAGCTATCGATGTGTAACGCTGTCGCCGGGTGCCGCAGTCAATCGCCGATTACGGGCCAGCATGTATCACGATGTACAGAAAATTCCCTCAAATTTCCCCCAGTACTGCCACAGGCCCGGAGCGTGCCCCTGGCACAAGCGCAGACATGACGCCTGACAAGCGAGCGCTGAATCTTATTGATCCTCTCCGCATTTCCGCTGCCGATGCCGGGCTGCCTTGGCCATAAGCTGCGCCGTTACCGGTGCGGTGATGAACAGAAAGAGCACGATGGCTGCCTCGTGCAGGCTGACGCCTGGCCCGGTCAGCGAGAAGTAAATCGCCGAGGCCAGCAGCAGGGCACCGACGCCGAGTGTAGTCGCCTTGGTCGGCGCATGCAGGCGCATCAGAAAATCCGGCAGGCGCGCCAGACCGACTGATCCCAGCAGAACGAACAGAGCACCGAGCACGATCAACGCGGACACCAGAAATTCGCTTAAGGGGTTCATTCGATGAGGTCTCCGCGCAGCAGATACTTGCACAGGGCAACGGTGCCGACAAAGCCCAGGATCGCCAGCACCAGAGCCAGCTCAAAGTACGTGTTTCTGTCGCTATGCAGGCCATAGAGCATGAGCAAGGCAATGGCGTTGATGCTCAGCGTATCAAGCGCCAGGACGCGATCGACAATGTCGGGGCCACGCAACAGCCGCCAGAAGCTCAGCATCATGGCCAGGCCGATCAGGATAAAACCGATTTCGATGGCCCGTATCAACATGCAAAGATCTCCCTGATCGCCGCTTCGTAACGGCTCTTCACTTCATCGATCAGCGCCTGCGGATCGGGCGCGTCGAGCGCGTGCACGAGCAGCACCCAGTGTTTCTGATCAACGTCGATCGATACCGTGCCGGGCGTCAGCGAAACGATGCTACCGAGCAGCGTCGCCAGGAAGGGGTCGCGCAGGTCGAGCGGAATCCTGACCAGGGCCGGAGAGAGCCGCTCAGCCGGCCCGATGACGCGCCGGGCGACGCCCCAGTTGGCAACGACGATATCCAGCGCAAACACAGCGAGAAAGTGCACTGCCCGTAGCGGGTTGACCAGACGCGGCGCTTGGGGCCAGAAGGGGAGCGTCAGGCGGGGAATGGTCACCGCCAGCAACAGGCCGAGCAGCAACAGGCCAAACGACCCGGCATTGGTCATGGCGATCCACAGCAGCAACACCGTGAGCGAAAGAACAGGACGCGGGATCAATTGTTTGAGCATGGCGGCTGGTTGGGAAATAAATTCAAATTCAAATGCTTCACCACCAAGACACCAAGAACACCAAGGGCCACCCAGGAAAAGCGGGAAGCAAAATGCCTTTCTTGGTGAAACTTTGTGCTCTTGGTGCCTTGGTGGTGAAGTTTTATTTCATTGTCATTAAGCATAACGCCCTATTCCCTTCGTTCTCGCTGAATCGTCGCCGGGTTTTCTCCGAGAACACCGTGGATGTAGGCGCGGGTGTCGTGAAGCTGTGTTGACGTGCGTTGGGCATAACCAGACACTTGCTGTGCGAAGACCGCCAACCAAGGGCCGGCGGCAATCAGGCACAGCGTTGCACCGAGGCGGCGCCAGCCGCTAGCGGCTACGGGCATGGCTCGGGAGTGCGTTTCACCCGACGCATTTTCCCAGATCAGGATACTCCCCGCGCGCGCCAGCGCCATCATCACCAGAAAAGCTGCGAGCAGCAAAATCGTCCAGATGGCGATGCCGGCCTCGACGCCGCGCAGGGTGTTCAGCAGCATCAGCTTGCCGAGAAAACCCGAGAACGGCGGCAGGCCGGCCAGCGTCATCGCCAGAACGATGAAAGCGATCCCACTCCAGACCGGCAAGCGATTCGCACCAACGCCGAAGGTATCGCCTGCTGCGCCGCGCTGCTCGCCGATGAGTTCTGCGAGCAGGAAGCAGGCAGCGCCGGCGAAGCTCGAGTGCGCCAGGTAGAACAATCCGGCAGCGCTGATTTCGGCACTGGCCTGCGCCGGAACGAGCAGCAAGGTTCCGGCAGAGAGCAACACCAGCCACGCCGCGAGCGTCTTCATGTCTTTGGCGGCGAGCGCACCGAGCACGGCGAACAGCACCGTGGCCAGCGCCAGCGTGGTCAGCCAGCCATATAGCAGATCGGGATACGCGGGATGGATGGCGATGACCTGAAGACGCAGCAGGGAGATGATGCCGACCTTGGTCATGAGGGCAAACAGAGCGGCAACCGGCGCCGGCGCGGCGGCATAAGTATGCGGCAGCCAGAATGAAAGTGGCAGCAGCGCCGCCTTGAGGACAAATACGGCGCAGAGCAGGGCCAGCGCCAGCCGTGCTCCGTTATCATGCATTCCCGGCAGACTCAGCCGATACGCCACATCGGCCAGATTGAGCGTTCCCAGCGTTCCGTAAAGCAGGCCGAGAGCGATCAGGAACAGGCTCGACCCGAGCAGGTTGACAACGACGTAGGCGATCCCGGCGCGCGTCCTCGCCAGACCGCCGGTCTGTGCCAGCAGGGCGTAGGAAGCGAGCAGCATGATCTCGAAGAAGACGAACAGGTTGAACAGGTCGCCGGTCAGGAAGGCGCCGTTCAACCCGAGCAACTGCAACTGGAAAAGCGGATGGAAGAAACAGCCCTCGGCGTCGAATCCGCCACTCGCGTAGAGTACGCCGCACAGGCCGAGCAAAGCGGTCAGCAGCGTCATGGCGGCGGCCAGACGATCAACAACGAGCACGATGCCGAAAGGTGCCGCCCAGTCGCCGAGGGCGTAAATGTGCAGCGTGCCCTCGTCGGCGAGGAGCGTCAGCCAGGCGCTTGCCACAACGCCGAGCAGGCTGGCGAGCAGGCCGACGGCACGCTGAAACGACAGGCGCGGCTGCAGCAATAGCAGCAGCGCGGCGAGCAAGGGAATCAGGATGGGCAGGATCGGCGCGTGCTGGCTCATCGCCGGTCTTCCTCTTCGCACGCATCGACGTGATCGTCGCCGGATTCGGAAAGGGCGCGCAGCGCCAGCATGGCCAGGTAGGCGGTCATGCCAAAACCGATGACGATGGCGGTCAGGATCAGCGCCTGCGGCAGCGGGTCGGTATAACGGGCGCCGGCGGCGATCAGCGGCGGCGCGTCGATACGCAGGCGTCCGCTGGCAAACAGGAACAGATTGACGGCGTAGGAAAGCAGAGTGAGGCCGAGAATGACCGCGAAGGTGCGCTCACGCAGAACGAGATAGACACCGCAAGTGGTGAGCAGGCCGATGGCTAGGGCGAGCAGCAGTTCCATCAGTGATTGCCGCCATCGTTATGCACGCGCAGCGACAGCCGGCCGAGTTCGGAAAGCACCGTCAACACCACGGTAACGACCACTACAAAGACTCCGAGATCGAAGACCATTGCCGTGGCCAACTCCACGTTACCAATCCATGGCAGATGCACGTGGCCATGCGCGCTGGTCAGGAACGGGCGGCCATGGAACAGGCTGGCCAGACCGATGCCGGCAGCGAGGAACAACCCGAGCGCCAGCAGGCGCGGCGGGTTACGGGGCATCAGCGGCTGCGTGACGGCGATGCCATTGGCCAGATACTGCATGACCAGCGCGACGCCGGTGATCAACCCGGCGACAAAACCGCCGCCCGGAACGTTGTGGCCGCGCATGAAGACGAAGACCGAGACGGTCATCGCCAGCGGCAGCAGCGGGCGCATCATCATCGAGAGAAAGAGCGGATGGGCTTCAGCCGACCACCGGCGTCCGTCGCCATCGCGCTCGGGCACCTTCAGCACCAGCCCGCCCAGCAGGACGTGGGCGGCCAGCGCCACCGTGGCGAGCACGGTGATTTCACCCAGCGTGTCAAAACCCCGGAAATCGACCAGGATGACGTTGACCACATTGGCGCCGCCACCGCCAAGAACCGAATTTTCGAGATAATAGCCGGAGATGGTTTCAAAGGGCGTACCGAGCATCTGCCAACTGACCCATCCGAGGCCGCCACCGGCGCCCAGTGCGAGCAGCAGGTCGCGCAGCTTGCGGGTGATTCCGGTTTCCGGCGTGCTTTTTTTTTGCGGCAGGTAGTAAAGCACCAGCAGCATCAAGAGGATGGTTCCCGCTTCGACGGCCAGTTGTGTCAAGGCCAGATCGGGGGCCGAGAAACGCACAAAGGTCAAGGCCACGACCAGGCCA
>JAYSZS010000309.1:0-3702 GCA_043737935.1 Propionivibrio sp.
CGCTCGACAGTGCTCTCGGTCAGCGCGGCTGGGTTGAAAAAGGATTCGACACAAAAGTTGTCGTCGACCAGCAAAGCCTGGATTCACCGACGCATAAAGTGGATTGTTTCAAGAATCGGGTTGCGCTTGAAATCGAATGGAACAACAAGGATCCTTTTTTTGATCGGGATCTGAATAACTTTCGTCTCCTTTTCGACCTTCGTGTGGTCAGTGTTGGCGTTATCATTACCCGATGCGACGACTTGCAGGATATCTTCGACGATCTGGGGCGAGGGTCATCTTACGGCTCATCAACGACGCATATGAGCAAGCTGTTACCCAAAATACAGGGCGGTAGTGGCGGGGGTTGTCCCTTGCTCGTATTCGGAATTAAAAAATCCCTGTTTGTGGAGGATTAATTGGTGCAAACAGCGGCTGAAGACTTTAAGAATTCGATTCATGGCAAGTTTGGCACCATCCTGGCCGACCCACCGTGGCAGTTCCAGAACCGAACGGGAAAAATGGCGCCAGAACACAAGCGCCTGTCGCGATATTCAACTCTCACGCTGGAAGATATCAAGGCCATTCCAGTTGCCGATGCCGCTGCTCCGGCAAGCCACCTTTATCTGTGGGTACCCAACGCGCTTCTGGCTGAAGGCCTGTCCGTACTTAAGGCCTGGGGTTTTACTTACAAGTCGAATCTCGTCTGGCACAAAATCAGGAAAGACGGCGGGCCGGATGGTCGTGGCGTCGGTTTCTACTTCCGCAACGTGACCGAACTGGTTCTGTTCGGAGTGCGTGGCAGCATGCGAACTCTGCCTCCCGGACGACGACAGGTCAATTTCCTTGCAACACAAAAACGCGAGCACTCGCGTAAACCTGACGAATTCTATGAAATCGTCGAGTCCTGTAGTCCTGGTCCTTATCTTGAATTGTTTGCGCGCCATCGACGGGAAAATTGGGAAAACTGGGGAAACGAAGTTCCTGAAGTTGTCGGCGAACATATTCTGACCGAACGCAAACTGACTCAGGAAGCCCAGCTTCGCTTGCTTCAGGAAACTGCGCTGTATGTGCCCGGCTGCATCGACTGACACATTACAAGCGCAAGTCCATGTTGATCTGACCAAGGCCAACACGCTGGCACTGCCAGGAGATGCGGCGTTTTATGCCGAAATTACTTCCGCGCATCAACTGATCGCATTTTCCGCTCGCTCCTCAGATCGCTGCTTCATCCTCGGCGGCGGCAGCAACCTTGTGTTTTCCGGCGATTTCGACGGCCTCATGCTGCACATGGCCATCACCGGCCGCGAACTGGCCGGCGAGGATGCCGATGCCTGGTATGTGCGCGCCGGGGCCGGCGAAAACTGGAACGATTTTGTTGACTGGACGCTGACGCAAGGCTGGCCGGGGCTGGAAAACCTGTCGCTGATCCCCGGAACGGTGGGTGCCGCGCCGATCCAGAACATCGGCGCTTACGGGCTGGAAGTCGCCGAACGCTTTCATTCGCTCGCCGCCTGCGACATGCACACCGGCCGGACCGTTCGCTTTGACCGCAGTGACTGCCGCTTCGGCTATCGCGACAGCATTTTCAGGCAGGAAGGCTGGTATCTCGACGGGCGCTACGCCATCACCGAGGTCACTTTTCGCCTGCCCAAGGTCTGGCAGCCACTCACCCGCTACGCCGATGTCGCTGCCGAACTCGCGGCGCAAGGCATTCTCACGGCAAACGCCCGCCAGATCGCTGCGGCGGTGATCGCCGTCCGCCAGCGCAAGCTGCCCGATCCTAAGCAAATCCCCAACGTCGGCAGCTTCTTTCATAATCCAGTGGTCGATGCAGCTACGGCTGGCCACTTGCATTCGGCCCATCCCGGCTTGCCGCTTTACGCACAAAGCGATGGCCGAGTCAAACTCGCAGCGGGCTGGCTGATCGAGCAGGGCGGCTGGAAGGGAAGGAATCTCGGCCCGGTCGGCATGTACGAAAAGCAGGCGCTGGTTTTAGTCAACCGTGGCGGCGCAACGGGAGCCGATGTGGCCAGGCTAATGCAGGCCGTGCAGCGCGACGTGCGCATCAAATTTGGCGTCGAACTGACGCCGGAGCCGATTTTTCTCTGAACAAAACCACGGCGGTGCGCTCCAAACGGCGATCCGGGCTTGCTCCGTCACCCACTGCGGATCAGAATGACCTCGGCAAGCCGAGGACGTGCTCGGCCACGTAGGCATAAATCAGGTTGGTAGAAATCGGCGCCACCTGATACAGACGGGTCTCGCGGAACTTGCGTTCGACGTCGTACTCGTTGGCAAAACCGAAACCGCCGTGGAACTGGATGCAGGCGTTGGCCGCTGCCCAGCTCGCCTTGGCAGCGAGGTATTTGGCCATGTTGGCCTGTGCGGCGCAGGGCTGGCCGGCATCGAATAGTTCGCAGGCCTTGAAACGCATCAGGTTGGCAGCTTCGACTTCGATGTAGGCGTCGGCAATCGGGAACTGCACGCCCTGGTTTTGCCCGATCGGGCGGCCAAAAACCACGCGCTCCTTGACGTATTTCGTCACCCGGTCGAGGAACCAGGAGCCGTCGCCGATGCATTCGGCCGCAATCAGCGTACGTTCGGCGTTTAGACGATCGAGGATGTATCTGAAGCCCTGGCCCTCCTGCCCAATCAGATTTTCCTCCGGGATCGGATGGGGCGCACCGTCATTCCGGTCTTTTCGGCCAGCCGCAGGTCAACCATGAAGATCGACATGCCTTCGGACTTTTTTCGGACATCGGCCAGCGGCGTGGTGCGCGTCAGCAAAATCATCCAGTCCGAGTGCTGCACGCGGGATATCCACACCTTCTGGCCATTGACCACATAGCGATCGCCCTTTTTTACGGCACTGGTCTTGATTTTGGTGGTGTCGGTACCGGTACTCGGCTCGGTTACACCCATCGATTGCAATCGCCATTCGCCGCTGGCGATTTTTGGCAGGTACAGCTCCTTTTGCGCGATCGATCCATGGCGCAACAGCGTACCCATGTTGTACATCTGGCCGTGGCAGGCACCAGCATTGCCGCCCGCAAAGTTGATCTCTTCCATGATGACGGACGCTTCGCTCAAGCCGAGGCCCGAACCACCGTACTCCGCCGGAATCAGCGCTGCCAGCCAGCCCGCTTCTGTCAGCGCGTTGACAAACGCTTCAGGGTAGCCGCGCTCGTGGTCGACTTTTTGCCAGTAGGCTGAATCGAAAGGGGTCAACATGCCGCGCAGTGCTTCCCGCATGTCCTGATAAGCGTCGTGGGCAGGTATGTATGTTTTCATAAGTGGTTTTCTTGGTTTGAATTAGGCAAGCGTGGCGGTAGCTTGCATGGTGAGCCAGCCTTCATGGTCTTCGGTCCACAGCTCCACGGTTTTACCATCCTCGGACGGCTTGCCGTGTAGTTTGAAAGGCCACAGATCAAACACGGGCCGCACGGCACGGAACTCGAACTTGAGCACGCGCGCCGCAGGCATGTTGTTGCGCAGCAGGTTTACCAGCAGCGTCGCAATCAACGGACCGTGCACGATAAGGCCGGGGTAGCCCTCCACTTCGGTCACGTACTTGCGGTCGTAGTGGATGCGGTGGCCGTTAAAGGTCAGCGCAGAATAGCGAAAGAGCAGCACGTTGTCGGGGGTGACGGTCTCAAGCCAGGCGGCGTGCTTGCCTGCAGGTTGTGCCGGCGGCACGGCGTCGCCAGGCTGGGGATTGGG
>JAYSZS010000310.1:0-8517 GCA_043737935.1 Propionivibrio sp.
GAATCATGGGCTCAAGGATACTATCTTTCACACCGCCAGTGCTTCGCGCACGCCATCCTTGTCCATGTTGCAGCCCAGGCCGCGCATGATGATCTCGCCGCGCTCCATCAGCAAGTAGTGATCGGCCAGGTCGCGAGCGAAATCGTAATACTGTTCGACCAGCAGGATGGCTACATTGCCGGTCTCGGCCACCTTGCGAATGGCATCCTTGACCTCCTCGCGTTCCCCGGTGGACTTGCCGGCGCGTGCTTCCAGCCGCTGGCGTTGAGCGACGATACGGATGGCGTGACCGATGTCCTTGATGATCGAGGGCTGGATGCCTTCGGTCGGTTCGTCGAGAATCAGCATTTTCGGATTCATGGCCAGGGCACGGCCAATTGCCAGTTGCTGCTGCTGACCGCCGGAAAGATCGCCACCGCGGCGTCCGAGCATGCTCTTGAGCACCGGGAAGAGGTCGAACACCAGATCCGGAATCCTGCTGCGGCGCGGTTGGGTGGCCAGTCCCATCAGCAGGTTTTCCTCGACGGTCAGCAAGGAGAAGATTTCGCGACCCTGCGGCACATAGCCGATGCCCTGGTTGACGCGGGAATGCGGTGCGGCAGTGGTGATGTCTTCGCCACAGAAGTTTATCGTTCCACTTTTGGCGGGGATCAGGCCCATCAGGCATTTCATCAGGGTGGTTTTGCCGACGCCGTTGCGGCCGAGCAGCGAGGTCACCTGACCCATCGGAATCTCGAAGCTGAGGTCGCGCAGGATGTGGCTTCCGCCGTAGAACTGGTTGAGGTTTTTGATCTGTAGCATTTGGTGTGACCTCAAATTGTACCGACGTTTATGCCGCACGGTGTCGACGCTGAGCGGCTAGGTGCCGGGCGATGCCATGGCAAGTCAGCTCGCGTATCAGGCGCGCATCCTGGCGCTTGCCTGACAACAGCCGGTGAACAATCAGCGCCCAAGATAAACCTCGATCACCCGTTCGTCATTCTGCACGCTGTCCAGTTCGCCTTCGGCCAGCACCGAGCCCTCATGCAGTACGGTGACCAGGCCACCGAGTTCCTTGATGAAGGCCATGTCGTGTTCGACGACGACCAGCGAGTGCTGGCCGGCAAGCGATACGAAGAGTTCGGCGGTGCGCATCGTTTCATCGTCAGTCATTCCGGCCACCGGTTCGTCGAGCAGCAGCAGTTGCGGCTCCTGGACGAGCAGCATGCCGATTTCCAGCCACTGCTTCTGGCCATGCGAAAGCAGCCCGGCCGGTCGCTCGGCCTCGCCGTCGAGGCGGATTTGGCGCAGCGTGTCGGCAACGCGGTCGCGCTCCTCGTCGCGCAGCCTGGCAAACAGGCTGCGGCGCACGCGCTTGTCGGTCTTCATCGCCAGTTCGAGATTCTCGAAAACGCTGTGCTGCTGAAAGATGGTCGGCTTCTGGAACTTGCGGCCGATCCCGGCGTGGGCGATTTCCGGTTCGGAGAGGCGCGTCAGGTCGATGCTCTGGCCGAAGTAAGCGGTGCCCGAGTCGGGGCGCGTCTTGCCGGTGATGACGTCCATCATCGTTGTCTTGCCGGCGCCGTTCGGGCCGATGATGCAACGCAGTTCGCCGGCGTCGATGGCCAAGGTGAGCTTGTTGAGCGCCTTGAAGCCGTCGAAGCTGACGCTGATGTCCTCCAGGTAGAGGATGACGTTATGCGTGAGGTCGAGTGCTCTCTGCTGGCCGGTGTAGCCCACCCGATACTCCGGCAAGCATTTTTCCGGGTCGATGCCGATCACCTTGCGAAAAAACTCCCTCATGGCCGTACTCCCCTGGATTGGCGCAGGGTTTTCCAGAGTCCGACCAGCCCGTTCGGCAGCAGCAGCGTTACGAGGATAAACAGCAGGCCGAGGAAGAACAGCCAGTATTCGGGGAAAGAGACGGTAAACCAGCTCTTCGCCAGATTGACGACAAAGGCGCCGATGACCGGGCCGATCAGCGTTCCGCGCCCGCCGACGGCCACCCAGATGGCGATTTCGATCGAATTGGCGGGACTCATTTCCGAAGGATTGATGATGCCCACCTGCGGCACGTAGAGCGCTCCGGCAATGCCGCACAGGATGGCCGAGATAACCCATATGAAGAGCTTGTACCAGAGCGGGTTGTAGCCGATGAACATGACGCGCGACTCAGCGTCGCGGATCGCCGTCAGCACGCGGCCGAATTTCGAGCTTACCAGCCAGCGCGCAAACACCAGCGTCACGGCGAGCATCAGCGCAGTGAGCCCGAACAAGACCAGCCGGGTATCCGGCGAAGTGATGCTGTAGCCCAGAATGCGTTTGAAGTCGGTGAAGCCGTTGTTGCCGCCGAAGCCGGTCTCGTTGCGGAAGAAGAGCAGCATCGCGGCGTAGGTCAGCGCCTGGGTGATGATCGAGAAATAGACGCCCTTGATACGCGAACGGAAAGCAAAGTAGCCGAAGACGAAGGCGACAATGGCCGGCACCACAATGATCAGGATCGCTACCCACCACAGATTGTCGCTGCCGCTCCAGAACCAGGGCAGTTGCTTCCAGTCGAGAAAGACCATGAAATCCGGCAGGTCGCTCTGGTAACTGCCATCGCGCCCGATCTGCCGCATCAAGTACATGCCGAAAGCGTAGCCGCCGAGAGCGAAGAACAGTCCGTGGCCGAGCGACAGGATGCCGCCGTAACCCCAGATCAGATCCATGGCCACCGCGACAATGGCATAACACATGATCTTGCCAAAGAGCGTGATGGCGTAAGCCGAAACGTGGAAAGCACTCTCCGGCGGCACGGCAAGATGCAGCGCCGGCACAAGGATCAACGCAATGGCCAGAAAGACGCCCAGCGCAATCCAGCTCTTGCGGTCGAGCGTCGAGAGCAGGCGAAGGGTAAGCGGCTTACGCACGAGAAATCCGATGCACGACTTCCTCCCCCCCCTGACAAGGGGGGCCGCGGGGGTTTATAACAGTTGATGAATTAATGGAAATACATCCAACCCCCACTCCACTTATCCCGCAAGCGAATCTCCTGCGTGGCATCAGTAAGCAAGGCAACGGCATCCGAATGAAAATTGGCATCATGATCATCCTTAATCGACGGCGCGGCCCTTGAGGGCGAAGATGCCCTGCGGTCGCTTTTGAATAAAGATGATGATGAAGACGAGGACGGCAATCTTGGCGATCACCGCGCCGGCCCAGCCTTCGAGCAGCTTGGTAAAGATGCCCAGGCCGAGCGCGGCCCATACCGCGCCGGCCAGTTGCCCAACGCCGCCGACGACGACGACCATGAAGGAGTCGACGATGTAGCCCTGGCCCATGTCCGGCCCGACGTTGGAAATCTGCGACAAGGCCAAGCCGCCGAGACCGGCGATGCCGGCACCGAGGGCGAAGGCCATGGTGTCGATGCGCGCCGTCGGCACGCCGACACAGCCGGCCATGGCGCGGTTTTGCGTGACCGCGCGGACGAACATGCCGAGTCGCGTCTTGTTCATCAGCACCCAGACCAGCAGCAGCACGAACAGCGCGAAGCCGATGATGATGATGCGGTTCCAGGGCAGCAGCAGGTTGGGCATCAACTCGATGCCGCCGGACATCCAGCTCGGGTTGGCGACTTCGACGTTCTGCGCGCCGAAGACGATACGCGCTGCCTGGATCAGCATCAGCGACAGTCCCCAGGTGGCGAGCAGCGTTTCCAGCGCACGACCATACAGCCAGCGAATGACCGTGCGTTCCATGATCACGCCGAGCAGCGCCGCGGCGAAGAAGGCGACGGGGATGGCGGCCGGCAGGTACCAGTCAATCGCATCCGGAAAATAGGTGCGAAAAACACTCTGCACGGCATAGGCGGAGTAGGCGCCGATCATCAGCAATTCGCCGTGCGCCATGTTGATGACGCCCATCACGCCATAGGTAATGGCCAGGCCGAGCGCGGCGAGCAGCAGGATGCTGCCGAGCGACAGCCCGGAAAACACCCGTTCCAGATTCTCGGTCAGTTCCAGCCGGCCATCGATCGACTTGATCGCCGTAATGGCCGCGAAGCGCACCTTGTTGTCCGCTTCCTTCGCCTGGTCGGTGAGCGGCAGCAGCACGCTCCGGATGGCTGGCGACGAAGTTTCGGCGAGTGCCTTGACCGCCGCCAGGCGCGCCGCCGGGTCGGCGTTGCCCAGATTGGCCTGGGCGTACGCCAGTTTGAGCAAGGCCTTGATCTTGTCGTCTGTTTCCTTTTCCAGCGCGCGCGCCAGCAAGGGCGCCATTTCCGGACTGACTTTGCTTTGCAGCTTTTGCGCCGAAGCCAGTCGCACCCGCGGATCCTCATCGAACAACTTGAGTGCGGCCAGCGCACTCGCCAGTTCGCCGCGAATCCGGTTGTTGACGGTGACTGACTCGGGGTTGTCCGGCGTCTTGATGGCGCTGCCGGTGGCGGCGTCGAACGCCTTGTCGCCATTGACAATGACCACCTTGTCGCCGGCCAGGTAGAGGGTGTCCTCGGCCATGGCCTTGAGCACGCGCACCGCATCGGGATCGGCCGTCTGCGTCAGTTGCTGGATGGCGGCAACCTTGTCGCTCGAATCCTCGGCCGCAAGGCGGTGAACCTGCGCCGCATCAAGCGCCGCGTGCGCCGACAGGCAACAGGCGTACAACAGAAATACGAGAAAGGATCGGGTCATGAAGGGTTCGTCCACAGTGGGTGCAGTGCAGCGACAGAGTAAGGACTGGCCCGGAAATGAGGAATACGTTGAATTGCGTAGGGTGATGAGGAGCCGATTGCGATTGTTGAAAAAGCCCTGCATCTATTGACCAAATTTCTTTCTTGATGCCCGCAGCCCAATAGAAGACCTTGACTGGCGGTTTGAGCAGATTTTCCGGATCGCTTTACTTCTCGTCGAGTTCATCCTTCAAGCCGAGTTCGCGTAAAGCACTTCTGGTTTCGTCTAGCGTCTGCTTCGAAAGCCCATCGGGTGGATTGACGTCGATCTGAATGGTGATCTTCAAGCCCGATGTGCCCGCAAAGCGGGAAAGAACCTTGGTGTAGAAGTTCATCCACTTCTGCGGCGGCACATCGCCAGACCACTTGATACCTGCAAGCTTGGTAGGCGTCTGCTCCGTTGGTGCTGGCTCCGGTTTGAACTGTTCGGCAGTATGCGACGCCGTTGATGGGCTAACCGACCCTGTGCCGGTTGCAGCCGCTCCCGTTGAAGGAGTGCTCGCTCCACGCTTTTCCTGCTCAAGATAAGCCGCTGCGGTTTCCGCCGTTATGACGAACATGTCGTCTGCGAACTCGATATCGTAAGGGCCGATGCTCTGGTTGAAGGCGAAAGGCAGATATTTACCGGTGGCCGTTTTGCCGACATAGGCCAGCATCCCGCTCTCCACGCCGCGAGCAATGGTTCCCTTGATGAATTCGGCATTTGGCACGCGCGGATAAGTGGGCGAGGAAAAAAACGCATCGCGTAAGGATTTGGTCGGCCACTCCCTGAACGCGAGCGACCAGTTTCTGGCCAGGAAGTTCGGGCTGACACCCTTCATCTCAACATCACCGTCGGTGGAAAGTCGATTGAGAATATTGGAGATTTGCATACCCGCAGCGCTTGAATGAACGAGGCCAAGATCGACCGTCTTAAGCATGTTGTTCGTGGCAAGCAGCAGCAGATGCTTGTAGCCGCGCCAGATCGACTCCTTCAGGTCGCGTCTGGATTTCAGGATGTTTTCGGCGAGCTGCTCCTTCTGCGCCTCGTCCAGCTTGAGGTCGGCCGACTCGTCGCTGATAGCCTGCCAAGCCAGAATCTTTCTGGCTTCTTCCCGCATCGGCTGCGCCGAATCGGCGACCACCCATATCAGCGCGCTCTTGAACGTTCTCGCGGACGTGCCGCATTCCCTCACCATCTTTTCGGCGAAAGCGCGCGTAGCCTTTTCGTCCTCCATGGTTCGATTCAGGTCGGCGACGAGGAGGGTGACTGCCGGGCGATCCGAAATTTGAATGCTGCTTTCCGGAAAGAAAACCCGCTCGATGAATTCCTTCGGCGCAAATATTTTCTGGATTTCCCGTTTGACCTCCTCGTCGATCTGACCGCCTTGAACAGTCGCCCGACGATCCGAGAAACGCTTGTTCAGGTTCTCCTTCAAACTGAACTTGTAGCGTGTCTTCTCGACGTTCAGGTAATAGCAGCTATCGGTCAGCGCTTCCAGAACGGTCTCGATGTTGCCGATGTCGCTTTCCGGCTCGCCAACTGCCAGCCGAATTTCCGGAACGCTGGCCTCCTGCGCCTCCGAGCCGATCTGCCCGCCGTTGGATTCAAAAAAGATCGTGGTGGCAACTTTGCGGTGCAGCCGCGCTTTCTTTATGCCGTCGATCGCCTCGGCATCCAGTCGAACCGCGTGTGCGTCATTCTTGCCGGCGATATCCGTGGTCACCGCCGCTTCGAGCAAGTTCTGTCCGAGTTGCTTGAACATCGCGGCGCGGAACATCGGATCGTCAAGCGGAGCGCTGCCCAGCGTAATCATCGGGTCGCGTTGCGCTCCTTTGTAACCCGCCTGGTAAGCGCTCGCTACCCACAGCGCCTGCAGTCGCAGGATGCCGCGTGTCTGCTGGAAGCGCGGCAGGCTGCGCCACTTGCGCTCGAATACGGAAATCATCATCGGGTGAAAGGGGTACGTAGAGCGGAATTCCTCCCGCGCCAGGTCCGGGTTGATCAGGCTGGGCAACTGCTGGCGATGCTCCTGCACCCAGTCGGCGTAGGCCCGGCAGGCGCCCTCCGCATCCTTGTTCAGGATCACGCGTCCATCCGGCGTAAAGGCGCGCTCACCCCATTCGAACAGGCGGCGACGAATGATTTCCGAGGCGTCGGACTCGCTGGACAGGATGACCGACTTGCTGACCCGGTTCAGCAGGTGCTTGAGTCGCTGCTCGTCGGCCGTATCGTCTTGCGTATATGAGTAGTCGGGCTTGGGCACCGAGGCGACAAACACCACGTTTTCGCGCCCGCGTACCGTTTCCGAAAGCGACTGCATGAAGTTGTCCAGCGCGGTTCCATAACCCGACTTGCGATAGGAACTAAAGAAACTCAGCACCTCATCCATCAGGATCAGGCAGGGCCGGTCTGCGGCAACATTTTGTCGATGACGTCGCCCTTGGGCTCCTGAAAATCCGCATCGTGTTTCGCCACATGCGCAAAAGCTTCCGCCCCGCCAAGTTGCCAGGCGATTTCGCCCCAGGGCGTCTGGCGGCGCGGCGTGCCATCGGCTCCCCCGCGCCCGGTCAGCGAATCGAATTCGGTGCCGACGAAGATGGCGATTGCGCAGTGGTCGGGAACGCTATTGACGCCCGCACGCTCCAGTATCTTCGATACGCCGCGCCAGCTGTTGGCCGCCGATCCATTTTTTGCCAGATGGTAGAGCAGGGTCAGCGCGTGGGTCTTGCCGCCACCGAACTGGGTGGTCATGTTGAACACTGCGCTGGTCTCGGTGGTGATGCCCGAGAGTCGGCGTACCACCTCGGCGGCCATTCCAGTCAGGTGCCCGGTGAGGTAGGTGCGGTCAAAAAAGCGCTGCGGTACCAAACCCTGGCAATTCCCTTGATCACTCTCTCGTGCTTCCGGCAGTCGTGGCCATCCCAGAGAAATTGAGAACGCGCCGCACGTAGTGTTGCGTTTCGGGGAAGGGCGGAATACCGCCATAACGATCGACGTTGCCCTCGCCGGCATTGTAGGCCGCGGCGACCAACTTCAGGTTTCCATCAAAACGGTTCTGCAACCACTTCAGGTAGGCCAGACCGCCTTTGATGTTCTGTTCTGGGTCAAAGGGTTTTTCTACGCCAAAGCGTTCCTGGGTAGCGGGGATCAGTTGCATGACGCCCTGTGCATTTTTGGGCGAAACGGCGTTGGCATCGAGGTTCGATTCGGCAAGGGCAATGGCCAGCGCCAAACGTGTGTCGACACCGTAATGCGGTGCCAACATGCGGATCAGTGCAGCTAGGTTGCGCCTGGCCGGTGACAGTGCGGCGATATAGCCCTCAAGATCGAACTTCGGCTGCCCGTCTTGTCCTTGGAGATTGCTGCATATCAGGTCGATATTGGCATTCTTGACCAGCGGGTCGTGCAGCATCCTCGCTTTCTGGTGACCCAGACGGGCCGCAAGGGCAAGATAGGCATTGGCCAGTCGCGGGTTGCGCAGCCTGGGTGGTCCCTTGAGCAACAGGCGTCCGATGCGGAAGAACCCCTCCGAGCTGCCCATGGACCCCGCGTCGCAATAGAGTTCGATGGCCAGGCCGGAGTTCTGCCGTATGCCGATACCGCGTTCTGCCGCCAGTCCCTGCGCCAGCGCGGCGACAACGCGCGGGGCTTCAAGGTAAGTCTCGGCTTGCGCGCTCGAACCCGGCACCAAAGCCAGGAGCAGCAGTGTTTGGATGAGTCGCTTCATTCCGGCAATGCCAATGGACGATGGGGAAGTTTGATGGCAAATTGAATGCAGGGCAAGCGCATGCGCAGCTCGATCGAACGGGCAAAAAAACGGGGGCCGAAGCCCCCGTTGATCGTT
>JAYSZS010000311.1:0-3686 GCA_043737935.1 Propionivibrio sp.
GGCCACAAGTATTCGCACGAACTTTCCGGTGGCCAGCAACAACGCGTTGCGCTGGCCCGCGCACTGGCGCCGCGTCCGCAACTGATCCTGCTCGATGAGCCATTCTCCAATCTTGACGTTGACCTGCGCGAACGCCTGTCGCTTGAAGTGCGCAGCATCCTCAAGCGTGAGGGCAGTACCGCCGTTCTGGTCACCCACGACCAGCACGAAGCCTTCGCCATGGCCGATGAGATCGGTGTCATGGCCGAAGGCAAAGTCCAGCAATGGGATACGCCCTACAACCTCTATCACCGGCCAGCCAACCGCTTTATCGCCGACTTCGTCGGGCAGGGCGTTTTTCTGCCTGGACTGGTCATCGATAACCATCGCGTCGAAGTCGAACTCGGCCGGCTTGAATCGCGCATTCCGCTTGAATGCCTGCAGGGCTGTGCAGACTGCGGCAAGGGTTGTCGCGTCGAGGTACTGCTGCGCCCGGACGATATCATTCACGACGACCGCAGCGAGTTGCAGGCCGAAGTCCTGCACAGTGCCTTCCGTGGCGCCGAATTCCTTTACACCCTCAAGCTGGCCAGCGGCGCCGAAGTACTGTCGCTCGTTCCTTCACATCACAATCATGCCATCGGCGAGCGCATCGGCATCCGCCTCGACGTCGACCATGTTGTCGCCTTCCGGACAGCAACACCCACCGCGCAGTCCATGCCGCAGTCCATTCTATTCCAGCGATGATTCCCTGGCTGGAAAGCACCGACGCCTTTCCACCGCTCGAACGGGCGCTCGACGAACCGAACGGCCTGCTCTGCGCCGGCGGCGACCTGTCGCCACACCGCCTCATTCAAGCCTACCGGCAAGGCATCTTCCCCTGGTATGCCAAGGGCGAACCTGTTCTCTGGTGGAGCCCCGACCCGCGCATGGTTCTCGTTCCCTCCGAGTTCAGGATTTCGCGCTCGCTGCGCCGGACGCTACACGCCGGCGACTACCGGATCAAGCTCGACGGCAATTTCCAGGACGTCATCCGCGCCTGCGCCAGAATACGACGCACAGGCCAGGCGGGAACCTGGATCACCGCCGAGATTCAAGCGGCCTACGGCACGCTGCATGAACTTGGCTTTGCCCACACAGTCGAAACCTGGGTTGATGACAAGTTGGCTGGTGGCCTCTATGGTCTGGCCATCGGCAAGATGTTCTACGGAGAATCGATGTTCTCGCTCGCCACCGATGCCTCGAAAATTGCCCTCGCCCACCTCGCCCGCTTTCTCGATGAACAAAGCTTTGGGCTGATCGACTGCCAGATGAATACGCCGCATCTCGCCTCGCTCGGTGCCCGGCAAATTCCGCGCAGCGAGTTCATCGCCCGCCTGAGCGAATTGACCGCCCTACCCCCCCAGCATGGCCGCTGGCCGAACGACGGCGCAACCCGGGACTGGATCTGAAATGATATTAATATGCACGAGGGAAACAAGCTCACAACCAGGAATAGCAAAGTGCACCAGGTTACCTTCTTGCCCTTCCTGCTTGGCGCCCTGGTGGTATAGCATTCGAAACTGACAAAGCAAGAAAGCCCTGAATGTCGCACCTCAACGACTCCGAACTCCCTTTCTCGTTATTGCAGTTCTACAATACGGCCGAATACCCGTGCAGCTACTTGACGGGCGAGCGGGCCATTTCGCAAGTCGCCACGCCAACCCATCTGATCACGACCGAAGTCTATGGCGAACTGGTGCGTAGCGGCTTCCGGCGCAGCGGTGTCTTTTCCTACCGGCCCGACTGCGAGGAATGTCGCGCTTGCGTCCCAGTGCGTCTGCCGATAGCGCGCTTTGCACCCCGGCGCAACCAGCGGCGCAGCTTCAAGGCACACGCCACGCTGCACGCTCGAGAATTACCCCTGATGTTTTTTGACGAGCACTACCGGCTCTATCTACGCTATCAGGCGGCACGACACCTCGGCGGCGGCATGGATCAAGACAATCACGAACAGTACTCGCGCTTCCTGCTGCAAAGCCGCATCGACAGCCGGCTGATCGAATTCACCGAGAACGGCGAGCTGCGCATGGTGAGCATCATCGACGTGCTGAACGACGGCCTGTCCTCGGTCTACACCTTCTACGACCCCGATAGGGAAGGGGCCAGTTTCGGTACCTACAACATCCTCTGGCAGATCGCCCAGTGCGCGGCCAACACGCTGCCCTACCTGTACCTTGGCTACTGGATTCGCGACAGCCAAAAAATGGCCTACAAAGCCGGATTCCGGCCGATCGAGGGACTGATCAACGGTCACTGGCGGGAGTTTGAACCGTCCGACCCCAACGTCGGCAACCGCTGACTCCAGGCAACGATTTAGCGAATCAGCCGGAAATGCCTGTCAGATCGTGATCTTGTCAGCAACCAACCTGACACACCCTGACACACCAAGGCTCTTCAATCAACCTGGAATTGCCCCACGTTAATAGGGCCGACCTCCTCCGCATGGTTATTTCGCATATTTCTATACTCTGCAAATTGCCGATGTTTGCATTCGCTGAAACTACAACAATGAACAGCAACAACTCCTCAGATTGCTATGAAAACTCTAAATAAGCCGTCACACCGGCGAAAGCCGGTGTCCAGCGCCTTGATTTTTCTGGATTTCGGCTTTCGCCGGTGTGACGATTTGACTCTTGTTCAGCGGCTCACTAACGCTCACAATAACGCTTTCAATTAGTGCTTTATCGGCCTGAGTTCTGAGAGTTTTTTTGAGATTGCCAGTTAGATCAAGCTGATTTGATCACCAAACCGGACGCTGGCCGGACAGGTGGAGTCGAATGCCTGCTTTCTGGCCTCCCTCAGCCGACCACTCCCGAAATCAACTCTGCGAAGTTCTTCAAGCCTTGTCTGGCAAGCGTATCGGTACATTCCTGAACTGTCTTGGACGGATTTCGAAGATTGCTCTGCATTCGCACAAACGCGGCGATCACTTCTTTCGGTGATTTCGCGAACAAGCGACACAAGAATGCATCCGGGGTTTCTGCTGCGGCCCCGGCCTTTGCCAGTTCCTTGCGGTCAAAATCTCTGAGATTCCAGGTGATGATCGTGACGATGTCTGCTTGGGAACGCTTGCGTGCCGCGACCGCAGCGGCGGCAACGTGACGATCCTTGGCGTCGGTTTTGGCGAACAGGTACTCGTGCTGGCGATAGTGCTTGATCAAAGCCTCGCCAGCGGCGCGATCCATCAGTTTGCGTAAACGCTCCAGAACACTACGGGCGATGCCATACTCTCGCTCGACGTTGCGCACCCACTCATCGTGAATTTCGTTCGTCCAGTGCGCTCGGATAATCCCTCTGGATGCCAACCACATGAACAAGTCCCTCTGCGCGGCCGGGTAGGGGACGCAGGCGTCAGAACGACAACCGGCGACATGGTCTCAATAGCCGAGTTGTTGGCTTTGCGAGAATGCGGCGAGTTCTTTTAGCGCTGATTCGCGCTGGGCATCTCTTGTTCGCTTGTATTTAAGCACGGCATTTCGGGCGACGCGACAATGACGACCGACTTTGGGCAATTGGGGAATTTGCCCCGTCTCGAGCAACTTGACCAGATAAGGTCGCGAAACATTGACTAGGGAATCACCGAACAAGTCATCGCAGCCAGGCGGCGGCAAAAAATTTGGACGACATTGTGAAGCAAAAGCAGTTTTTATCGAATAAACGAGCGT
>JAYSZS010000312.1:0-3685 GCA_043737935.1 Propionivibrio sp.
GCTTCATCGTCTTAACCCCCGTGATCGATCCCATTTCTTTGATGACATGACTAAAAGATCGTTCACTTCTTTTGCTACTTATTCAGTGTTTCCTTAGACAGGATGACCATGAAACGCTATGCCTTTATTGTTGCCGCCCTTCTCGCCGCTGCTGCGGTGCACGCCCAGGTCTTCGAGTGGAAGGATGAAAGCGGCAAAGCGCATTACTCTGACATGCCTCCCCCGGGCAATGTCCGCGAACTGCGGAAAATCGAATCAGCGCCGCCCACAACCGGAAGCCCGACGCAGAAAACTGCGGCTGATCGAGAGCTGGAGTTCCGCAAAAACCTGAAAGAATCTCAAGAGAAAACGGAGAAGGCAAGCAAACAACAAGCGGCGGTCTCTGAAAGGAACGAGAACTGTGATAACGCGCGCCGTCAACAGCAGCTTCTTGAATCCGGCGAACGAATCGCGCTGCGTGACGACAAGGGTGAGCGTTATTACATGGACGATGCACAGCGTGAACAGGAAATCGCCAAGACGCGTCAGGCGGTGCAATCATTCTGCAAGTAAGCTGGAGAGAATTTCTCTACTCATTCTCCACTTCGCCCGCGCCTTTTTTCATTATTTTGCCTTCTGCCGCCCGTTGCCTGCGCACTTCTTTTGGGTCGGCAATCAACGGCCGGTAAATTTCCACTCGATCACGGTCGCGCAAGGGCGCATCCGGTTTGGCAAGCCTGGCGAAGACGCCGATCTTGTTTTTGCTCATGTCAATCTCGGGATATTTCAGCAGAACGCCGGAGGCTTCAATGGCCTGACGTACGCTTGCGCCTATCGGCAAGCTGACTGTAAAAATCTCCTGTTTTTCGGGCAGCGGGTAAACCACATCGATATTCATTAATTCAGGCATTTAATCACTCCATAAACCTCGTCGGCGCGTCTTACAAAGGCATCAACAAAGGTGTTGGCAATCTGGCTGAAAACCGGACCGATGACTTTTTCGAGCATTTTGCTGGAAAAATCATAGGACAACCGAAATTCTATCTTGCAGGCATTTTCGGACAGCGGCCTGAAATGCCAAAGCCCTTCGAGCCGGCGAAACGGGCCATCAACCAGTTTGATGCACATGCGCAGCGGCATTTCCTTCTTGTTTTCGGTGGTAAAGTGCGACTTGACGCTGTGATAGTTGATGTGCAGCGTGGCGACCGTCCTGCTCGCATCCCGGAACTCAACCCGAGTCTGACTGCACCAGGGTAAAAAGCTGGGGTAGTCTTCAACCTCGTCGACCAGATCGAACATCTGTTGCGCCGAACGTTCGATCAGAACTGATTTCTCAACCATGGCCATCTTCAGCCGTGCCTCGTGAATCCTGTAGAATCCCGCATTCTAGCATCCTTGCAGCACAACATCTGAGAGCCGCACCATGAGCATCATCGCCAACAAGAAAGCCTTCCACGACTATTTCGTCGAAGAAAGATTCGAAGCGGGCATTTCGCTGCAAGGCTGGGAGGTCAAGGCGATCCGGGCTGGACGTGCGAACATCAAGGAATCCTATGTCGTTATCCGTAACGGCGAGGTTTTTCTCTTCGGGATGCACATCACTGCCTTACCGGAAGCGTCAACCCACGTTCATTCCGACCCGATCCGCACACGCAAGCTGTTGCTCCACGCCAATCAGATCAGCAAATTGATCGGTCAGGTTGAACGCGCCGGTTACACGCTATTGGCCTTGAATCTGCACTTCGTGCGTGCTCGTATCAAGGTTGAAATCGGTCTGGCCAAAGGCAAGAAACAGCACGACAAGCGCGAAGCCGAAAAAGAACGTGACTGGAATCGTGAAAAAGCCCGACTGATGCGCGTCAAGGCCTGATTTTCGCCGCAACAGGAAACACCACCGGTTCTTCGACAGTTTTCCGTAATGACGGGGTTTTGTTTGCCAGAACTCGCGCCTTGCAGGCCACCCATCCAATCGGGGATGGACTACCGCATCCAGGTCGGCAAAATGAGGCTGTATCACTGATTCATTGGCCTTTGGTCAGGTCAATGCAATCCGACGATTGGCTTCAATATTAAGAAAAGAGCATTTACGTCATTCAGCCAATTTCTCTCTCGATTAACAGCGCACTACATGATGTAGTATCGTGAATTCCATGATATGGATTCCTTAAAACGTAACTCATTGGTTTTGCCGCTCAAACCCTCAGCACGCTCGCTGCGCGGTTTGCTGACCAATCATAAAACCCACTAGAACAATTGCCACCAAGACACCAAAGACCCAGGTTACAACAGGAATAACCCAAGCCAGCCGAGCCGGAATCCGGATTACTGAACTTCATTTTATTTTTTTGGTAATTCAGGGTGCTCCTGGTGGCCTGGTGGTAACGATTTATAACTCTTATTCAAACCCGAACCATGTCTAACGCCGATAAAGACCTCCCGCTACGCAATGACACCCGCCTGCTCGGTCGCCTGCTCGGCGACACCGTTCGCGAGCAGGAGGGCGAAGAAGTTTTTGCAGTCATCGAGCGCATCCGCAAGACCTCAGTCCAATTGAACCAGAACCCGGACCGCGAGTCCGACTCGGCGTCGCGTTCCGAACTCGAAGCCATCCTCAACGACCTGCCACGCGATGCGATGATCTCGGTCGTCCGGGCCTTCAGCTACTTTCTGCATCTGGCGAATATCGCCGAGGACCAGCACCACATCCGCCGCCGCCGCGCGCACGACCTGATCGGCTCGCTGCCGCGCGAGGGTAGCCTGCAACACGCGCTTGACCGTGTGCAGGAAGCTGGTGTTGCGGTCGGGAAGATCCGTGATTTTTTTGATGTCGCGTTGGTCTCGCCAGTTCTTACCGCGCATCCGACCGAAGTTTCGCGCAAGAGTATCCTGCAGTGTCAACACGAAATCGCTGCCCAGCTCGATCAGAGCGATCGCATGCAATTGACTCCTGAAGAGCAGGAGGAGAGTGATCTCACGCTGCGTCGCGCGGTGCTCAGACTGTGGCGTACACGGGCGCTGCGTCCGAACCGGCTGGCGGTTGTCGACGAAATCAAAAACGGCATCAGTTACTACGACGATACCTTCTTTGCAGAACTGCCGCGCCTGTATGACCAGTTGCAGGATCTGCTGAGCAAGCGCTTTCCAAGCGAAGACTGGCAGCTTGCGCCCTTTTTCCGGGTCGGTAGCTGGATCGGTGGCGACCGCGACGGCAACCCCTTTGTTACCGCCGATATATTGAAAACGGCGCTACGCCTGCAATCGACTGCTGCGCTCGAGTTCTACCTGGGGGAAATCCACGCACTCGGTGCTGAACTTCCGCTTTCGCTGCTGCTGCTCAAGGTTTCGGCGGCGCTGGGTGCATTAGCCGAGCGTTCGCCAGACCATTCACCGAATCGATCGGACGAACCCTACCGTCGCGCGTTGACCGGTATCTACGCGCGCCTGGCCGCCACCGCAAAATTGCTCGACCAGCATGAAGCACTACGCCAGGCGCTAGGCGAAGCACAGCCCTACGCCACTGCCGCAGAATTGCATGCCGACCTTGAAGTGCTTGTCGATTCGCTGGTGCAACACGGTGCCTCACTGATCGCTAATGGCCGTCTGCGACGCCTGGTACGTGCCGTGCAGATCTTTGGCTTTCATCTGGCGCCGATCGATCTGCGTCAGAATTCAGAGGTGCATGAGCGAACGGTCGCCGAACTGCTGG
>JAYSZS010000313.1:0-8474 GCA_043737935.1 Propionivibrio sp.
CGTCTCCACCCATCTCGCGCCCCGGCAGCCTAATGGCAAATTCTACGCGCTCGCTGCTGTTCGGTCGCGTAATCACATTCTTCTCGTACTGCTCGGCAATTAGAACCTGATCGAGCAGCGCCTCCAACTGCACCTCACCCCAAGTGCCCCGCGTCTTGACGTTGGTCAGCACCTTCTTCAGATCACCGACGCCGGCAGCCAGCGACTGCATCTCGCCCAGCCCTTTATGCACCCGTTCCAGCCGTTCGCTGACCAGCTTGAACGAATCGCCCAGGCGCTGCTCGAGCGTCGCGTGCAATTTCTCATCGACGGTCTTGCGCATCTCCTCAAGCTGGCTCGCGTTATCGGCCTGCATGGCTCCCAAACGCGCCTCGATCGCCAGACGAAGTTGTTCGAAACGTTGTTCATTGCTTTGCGTCAGGCGGGTCAATTGCAAGGCAAAGGATTCGAGCTGCCGCGCCTGCACGGTACCGAGTTGCCCCACCTGGGCCGACAGTGTTTTGGCCAGACGATCAAGCGCCTGTGACAATTCGTCGCGATCCCCGCGTGCGGCGCTTGCGGCTTCCTGACGCCCACGCGCCATTTCCTGATGCAATTCGCGCTCAAGCCTCTCCAGACCGCCTTCCAGCGAGCGGAAACCGGGATCGAGCGAATTGTCTCTGCGCCCGGCGCGCTGCATCAACAGGAACTGCAACAGCAGCACGACGACGCCAATCGCTGCCAGCCCGTATGACAAGAACTCACTCATGCTTTTCCTTCGCTATCGGCCGTCGCGTTGTAGTTTGTCGGTCGGGCTAATGCCAAATGGCCGTAACCCGACATTCCATGGCGCTTCGGGTTACTGCTTCGCGGCCTGACCCGACCTGCGAACTACGATATTTGTAGTAGTTATCCCTCTTCACGCTTGCTAGGTGATCAGAACCGGACGGCTTATTTCAACGTGAAATCAACCCGACTGCTCCTGGCTTTTCCGTCCGCGCCCGACTTGGCTCCTGCTTCGCCAAGCTTGCTTGGTAGCAGGAAAACCCGATCGGCAGGCACATCATAGTACAGCAGCCAGTCACGGACGGCTTTCGCCCGGCGCTCACCGAGTTCGCGCAAATCCTCGTCATCGACAATGGAATTGGCCAGCATCAATTTTTCCATTTCCTCAACTGGCAGACCCTTGACCAGGCCGACCATGTTGCGTGGCTTGGGGAATTTTTCAGCACGGTAGGCCCGTTCAAGCAGCCCGGATATTCCTCATCACTAACCGTGGTCGTTTCGGTCGAGTCGCTTTCAACGCTTTTCTTCGTCAAATTCTCGCGCTTCAATGCCCTCACCTTGCGTTCGATGCGCGCGCTCTTCAAACCCTCGCGATCCTGCTCGGGATCGACCCGCCCCTCAACATCCAGCCTGAGCGCCTGGCGATCAAAGAGGGCCTTGGCCAGATTTTCGAGACGCTTCTGCGCTGCCGGCGTAATTGCCGCCCGCCCGTAATCGAATTCCACATTCGACATTTCCTCGCCACTGCCGAACATAGAGCCGATCAAGGCAAAGGGTGAAGTCACCGCCTTGATAAAGAGATTGACAATCATCTTGACCACCAGGCTTCCGATGCTGAACTGCGGATCATTGAGCGAACCTGAAATCGGCAGATTGAGATCGATCTCTCCCCTCCTGTTCTTCACAGCGAAACGGCCAGCGATATCGGCAGTTTGGTCGCATCCGGGCTTGCAACCGGGTCGCCGAAAGTCAGTTGGTCGAGAAATATCCGGTTCTCGGCTTCCAGTTGATCATTCTCGATTTTGTATTTGACGAACAGGGAAAGCTTGCCCTTCTCGATCATGTAACCGGCGTACTTGCCGGAATAGGAAGAAAACGAAGTCAATTCGATGCCTTTGATATCCGCCTGTAAATCAAGATAAGGTTTGGCTGAAAGTGGATTGATCTTCGCGCTCACATTGAGCGGCGCCACGTTATCGTAACTGCCGCGCAGTTCAAGACTGGCAATGCTGCCGGGTTCGGATGACAGGCCGGTAATGTGACCATCGATTTGTTTCAGATTCGCCGTGTAATTTGGCTTGACGAAGTTGTCACTGAATCTGACATTGCCACCCTGCAAGGTAATTTTGCCGATCTTGATAGGCATCATCGGCTTGTTTTCGGCAACGACCGGAGCCACCCTGGCCACCCCGGCCACCGCATTCAGCGCATTCACCGCATTCACCGGCGCAACGGCCGTGCCAGAACCCGACTCGGTCGCCGGCACTGCGGCCGGGGTCACTCCCGGTTCAGCCGCCTGCGGGACTACGGCAACGACCGGCGCATCCTCCTTGCGCACGATCTGCAACAGATTGAGCTTGCCTTCGGGGCTGACAATGACACGTGAAAAAAAATCAGAAAGCGCGATCTCGCCGATCGAAAGCGAGTCAGGATTCAGGCGCGCATCGACCTTGCCAAAGAAAAGTGACTTCCAGCGCAGAAAATCCGCCGAGTTCAGCTTGTCCACGGCGTAGAAGTCGCCAATTGTGGCCTGCCCGGTGAAGCCCCGGCCAGGACCGGCGCATCGTTCTTCCTACCGGATTCTTCCTGACGCAACTGCACATTGCCATTTGCAGTAACCTGTCCGCGGGTCACTGCGATGTTCAGCTTCTCGGTGAAATACGCTTGCAGCGGCAACAACTCAAGTGACTTGATATTCAGATTCAGGCCGGCATTGAGCGGCAAGGGTTTCACCGTTCCATCCAGGTTGACTTCGCCCTTGCGATTGAGCTTGAAACGCGCCGCCAGGTTGACCGTCTGTCCTGGCTCGGTCGACAGGTTTTCAATTTCAAAACCAAAGCCATCGACAGTCTGCGTCGCCACCGGAGAAACAGACTGGTCTTCAAAACGAACTCCAATATTCTCACCGACATACTTGTTCACCGTAATTTTCCAGGGCGCCGAGGTCTCAGTCTGAGATGCCTCCAGAACACGCAGCGCCGGCGTCTGGAGCCATTCGATCTTGCCCTCTGGCGTGCGCCGGATCAGGCCGCGCACCCCCCGTGCCAGGGCGTCGACGACTCGTACCTCATGCCTGGCCAGATCAAGCTTGCCGCCCTTGACGGCAAAGGTATCGACCTTCAGCCACTCCTCGGCAATCACCCGCCATGACGCATCGAACTCGGCCGCTGTTTCGCCTTTGTTGTCGAGCTTGCGCAGATCCAGTTCAAGGGTTTCGACGCTGGCGTTGAACGGCTTGCCGTGCGTCTCGTCCAGCCAGCGCAGGGCGCCACCGCTCACCTTCGCTTCGCCCAGCGCCCATTCGACAGGAATTGCAGGCGTTGACTTTTCGACGGCTTGCGCCATCGGTTTTCCGGGCGTCAGTTCCTTGCGGAAGAACTCGATCCAGTTGATCTTACCCTGCCGGCTGACGCGGGCATGAATCTCTGGCGAATCGATGGCAATACGCTTGATGACAAACTTGCGGCTGAGCAGATCGGCTGAGCCGATGACTAGGTCAAGCTGCTTGAGCGATAGCAGCGGGGAGCTTAAAGTATCCTTCACATCAAGGTGGGCGATGGCCGTCGTACCAGATAAAAGAAGCGTCGAGGTCTTGTCCTTTTGCTGAAGAAATGTGAGCTTGAGATTGGTGTTCAGTGCACCGGACATTACTTTGATCGGCAAATCGAAGGGAATGTAATACAGATATTTGGCCAACTGCAGCTCACGCAGATCAAGGGCGAGTTCGCTCCCTAGCGTGTCGGCGAAAGGCTTGCTCTTTCCTTTGATAAGCTGTCGAGCAGTATATGTATTTCGAAAGCGTGAATTTATCACTGAACTTATCACGAACGCGCCATTTTAGAACTGGCAATGCCGTAACACAGAATTAAGCAGATGCTCTATCTGGCCAATCAGTCTAAAATGATACTCGATGCATTATTTTTTACTTTTGGGATAAGGATGAAAGCACTTGTCATCGAGGAAAATAAAGTTACTCTTCAGCTTCTTTGCAAGCATATCCGAACGATTGGCATTACACCCATTGCGGCTGAAACAGCCGCCAACGGCATAGATTTGTTTCAGACAGAACGCCCGGATCTGGTCCTGCTTGACATTATCATGCCAGACATTGACGGTTGCGAAGTGGCCCGCCAGATTCGCCAGCTTGAGGCGTCGGGAGCCTGGGCGCCAATTTGCTTCATGCTTCCCCTCAGCAAGGATAAAGACAAAGACATCGAGATGAGTATGGCTGCAGGCGGCGACGATTTTCTCCTCAAACCAATCAGCGAAGTCGTTCTCTCCACCAAGATTCGTGCCATGCAGCGCACTATCCAGATGCGCCAGTATCTGCTTGCACTTACTCGAAAACTCGACAGTGCCAACCAGGAACTGAAGCGATTGAGCTCGCTCGATAGTCTCACCGGTATCGCCAATCGCCGTTACTTTGGCGAAGTGTTGATACGTGAATGGCGACGCGCCATGCGCCAAGGCGAGGAACTGTCGATCGTTATGTGCGACATCGATTTCTTTCAACTTTACAACGATACCTACGGCCTCCAGAGCGGAGACGAGCGCTTGTGTCAGCTCGCACAGACCCTGACCAGTACCATGGATCGCGGAGGCGATTTGCTCGCCCGCTACGGCGGTGAGAAATTTGTAGCCGTACTGCCGGGAACCGCACTAAACGGCGCCAGGTTTGTTGCTGAGCAGATGCGGCAGGCCATCAGCCAGTTGGCTATTGCCCACCCCGGAACGCCATTTGAGCATTTAACGGCGAGTTTTGGCGTCGCTTCCGCCGTGGGGATGCTGGAAACCGATCCCCAGGACATCGTTGCTGCCGCTGAACTGGCGCTTTTCAAAGCAAAGCACGAGGGACGAAACCGTGTTTGCGAAACAAGCTCGTTTGACCCTCAGGACAACTGAGTGGCTGGGGAAATTGTTTTAACCCCACCGCAGAGGCGTCCACCGGGAGGATTGACTTCGCGGCACGGTAAAGCTAAGGCCAGGACGAGCAAAGGATTTTTGATACATCACAGGCGCTCAGAAACCGTTTTTCCACTCGCGTATCACGGTGAATACTTCAAGAGCATTTTGCGCCTGCGCCACTCTGCGCTGAGCTGAAGCGACAATTTCAGGTTCGCTACAGCGTAAAAAAGGATTCGTCGCCTTTTCAAGTGCAATCGTGGAAGGAACGGTCGCCCACCCCTTGGCGCGCGCCACAGCCACTTCATCGACCCGCTTGAGCAAATCGCTGTTGCCGGGTTCGACGGCCAGCGCAAAACGCAAGTTGGCTTCGGTATATTCGTGAGCGCAATAAACGGCGGTCAGATCGGGCAAGGCCGCCAGTCGCGTCAAGGAAACGTGCATCTGGGCGGGGGAGCCCTCGAACAGCCGCCCGCAGCCGGCACCAAACAGCGTGTCGCCGCAGAACAAGGACCCGGAACCATAGTAGGCAATGTGACCCAGCGTATGTCCTGGAACGGCGATAATCCTGAGGTCGACGCCCAGAAATTCCAGCCGGATCGTTTCTCCCCCGTGCAAAGGCTGCGAAAGGGCTGTGATAGACTCAGACGCCGGGCCGAATACCTTGGCCGGAAAATGGGACAGCAAACCCGCCACTCCGCCCTGATGATCGGCATGGTGATGCGTTACAAGAATGGACTCCAGTGTCAAACCCTCCCGCTCAAGAACCTCGAGTACGGGGGAGGCATCGCCGGGATCAACCACAAGCGCTGATGCCCCCTTACGCAGCAGCCAGATGTAGTTATCCTTGAAAGCTGGAATTCTGATGACGTCAAACATGTCATGATTGTGGATGAACTGCGGATAATGTCAATTCCCGGGATCGATAACTGGCTCGAATCGCCCCAAGGGCACTATGTAATGGCCTGGGAGCAGGCCAGAATGGACGCCATGGTTGCCGATCTGTTCGGCTACAACGCGCTCCAGCTGGGCTTACCGAAATTCGAACTGCTCGCGCAGAACCGCATACCCTTGCGCCAGATCGCTGGCGAGTCGGGAGCCGTCGATGTGCTCTGCGACCTGCGGGAATTGCCCTTCTCGGCGAACAGCATCGATCTGGTCGTGATGCCTCACATTCTCGAATTCCACGACGATCCGCACCAGATTCTTCGTGAAGTCGAGCGCGTTCTGATCCCGGACGGGCAACTGCTGATCACCGGCTTCAACCCGCATTCGCTTTGGGGTTTGCGCCGACGGCTGCCCAACCGCCCCGATGCGTTCCCAATGAATGGCGACTACATCTCGGTACTGCGCCTCAAGGACTGGCTGCAATTGCTCAGCTTCGAAGTTGATCGCGGCAATTTTGGCTGTTACGCTCCACCTTGTGAACACGAGCGCTGGCTCAAGCGCTGGCATTTCATGGAAGCCGCCGGTGACCGCTGGTGGAGTTTTGCCGGTGGCGTTTATCTCCTGCGCGCCGTCAAGCGAGTGCGTGGCATGCGACTCATCCTGCCGCCCTGGAGTAAGGAAAAGCTGCCGCGCAAGGCGCTCGCTGCAATCACCCCAAAGGAATTCGAACAACGTGACCAATGAAGCCAGATTGAATATCTTCGCCGACGGTGGCTGTCGTGGCAACCCCGGGCCGGGCGGCTGGGGCGTTCTCCTGCAGACCGGTACGCTGGAGAAAGAACTCTGGGGCGGCGAAGCAGACACCACCAACAACCGGATGGAACTGACCGCTGTCATCCGCGCACTCGAAGCGCTCAAGCGTCCAAGCATTGCGCACGTGCATACCGACTCGCAGTATGTGCAAAAAGGCATCAGCGAGTGGATTCATAACTGGAAACGCAATGGCTGGCGCACCTCAGACAAAAAACCGGTCAAGAACTCCGACCTCTGGCAACACCTTGACGGCCTGGCCCGGCAACATGAAATTAGGTGGATATGGGTCAAAGGACACGCGGGTCATCCCGGCAACGAACGCGCCGATAGTCTGGCCAATCGCGGCATCGACGAGTTGCTAAGCGCGCACAGAAAAACACAACATTAAACCCCCAAACCAGAAATTACAGACATGCGCCAGATATTCCTCGATACTGAAACTACCGGCCTAGAACACAAACTCGGACACCGCATCATCGAAATCGGCTGTGTCGAAATGCGCAACAGGCGCCTGACTGATTGTCACTTTCATTGCTATCTCAACCCGGAGCGCGACATCGACGCGGGTGCGCTCTCGGTACACGGCATCAGCCTCGAATTTCTCCAGGGCAAGCCCCGCTTCGCCGATATCGCTGCTGAATTTCTCGATTTCGTGCGTGGCGCCGAACTGATCATCCACAACGCCGCTTTCGATGTCGGCTTTCTCAATGCCGAACTCGCCCGGCTCGACCTAACACCGCTGGACAGCTTATGTCATGGCATACACGACACCTTGCGCATGGCCAAGGATCTGCATCCCGGCAAGAAGAACAACCTCAATGCACTCTGCGAACGCTACGCGGTCGACAACTCGCACCGTACCCTGCACGGTGCCTTGCTCGATGCCGAGATTCTTGCCGAGGTTTATAGGGCGATGACCCGGGGTCAGGAAAGCCTGATCATGGAACTCGGCAACGACAACACCGGCCAGGCCGAAAGCGCTGAACAAGCGCTGAACGGCGGCCAGCGCAGGTCACAACTCATTATGCGCGCCAGTGTAGATGAACTCGCACAGCACGAGATCCTTCTTGCAACAATCCAGAAGGAAAGCCGGGGCAAATGCCTTTGGCTTGCGGGCGAGTCAGCAACTTGATTCAATGCAATTGCCATATTTTATTCGCCCGCCTTTACAACCAACCCAGCGCTTGTTGCTTTCATGAATTGAAAACACCAGCTTCAAGGGACTACCCCATCGTTCGATAGTGGGCATTTTTCAGGGGGAAGTGGTATGGAACGCTTCACAATTTCGCTTGACGATACGCTGACAAAGCAGTTTAACGAACTGATTGCCGCACGCGGCTACAGCAACCGCTCGGAGGCGGTACGTGACCTGATTCGCGGCGCCATCGAGGGAGACCGCCAGCGCGACCCCCTTCCGGTCATTGCGTTGCCAATCTCTCCTATGTCTATAACCATCACGAACGCGAACTGGCTGACCGGCTGATGGGTTTGCAACACGCTCATCACGACCTGACGGTAGCGGCCATGCACAGCCATCTCGACCACGAAAACTGCCTGGAATCGGTTATTTTGAAAGGCCTCACCGCCGACGTCCGACGTTTTGCCGATTCCCTGATCGCGGAAAGCGGCGTACGACACGGGCAACTTAATGTAATCGCGCTGCAGGCCGAACACCACCACGCCCAAGAAGAGTTGGGTGAACCCCATACACATTACCGCCCGGCCTGCTGAATGGGTCTTTTCGTAAGTCATGAAACTATTTGGCGAACTGGCCCCAACTACATGAAAACAGCAATTCTCATTTTGAAATCAGGTTGTTCTACGGAGGGTTTTAACTGGACAACGGCGGCTGTCTTCAACCCGGTATCGGGCGGGTCGAGGCGTTT
>JAYSZS010000314.1:0-8470 GCA_043737935.1 Propionivibrio sp.
AGCCTGATCACTCACAGAAAAAAATGGTTTCATAAATTTTTAGCAAAAAAAGCCGCCGAGTGCTCGGCCAACTTGAATTGTTCAGCGTTTCCCTAGGTAATGAACTTGCGGATGAAGATCACGTCACTGTTCGTGATCGCGCGGTGTCGATAGCTCAGTACGTTTCCGAACCGGTCAGAATAGCAAGGATAATCCCGGAACGTAAGGCCTATCAACAATAGGCCTCATTCCTTGGGGCCTCGGTCGCGACCATTGACCTCATCAGATTTTGAATTGAGAATTGCTGATAATTGCTTTTCTGTCTTGATTTTCATAAGTTTTCCGCTAGTATCCATAGTTGATGCCGTATCGAAAACGTGTAAGACGAGGTGAAACATTGAACTCGTGACACAAAGATCAAAATGATACCATTAACCATGGCCGGTGCAGAAAACATACCGGCCTCTGAAACAGGGCAAACCCGTCGAAAGACGGCGACGCAAAGTCACCGACCTACCGCCGCTTGAAAAAGCGGCTACGGCAGAGGGACTTCCAGAAATCGGGGTTGATCGTGATTCAATATTTCCGGCATAACGAAACCGTTTTCCCAGTGTGCTCCCGCTTTGTTATTCTTCCCGCTTGGCCTCAACATGAGGTTACTCAATGAGAACAAGAGCATGAGCAAATTCGCTACGAATACCGCTACAAACAAGGTTGTCTCTCTAAACGGACTGGGCCGTGACCGCAGTCCCGGCCAGCGTATTCTCGCCGAGTGCCGCGATCAACTGGTAGACGGCCTGTGCAACTGGCTTCGTGAAGTTGCGACACCGGTTACGGAGGAGCTTTTTCTCCTCGCGGATTCGGCCCGGGAAAGGGAGCTACAGAAACGCTACATCGATCTGCGGGCCGATATCGAAAAAGACTGGTCGTCTCTGGTTGAAACATTCCGTCGCGACCTGTCGACCGAAGCCGAAAGCTGCCAGAACAAGGGAAATCAAGAGGAGGTCAATCGTGCAGCACCGTTCGAGGTTCCTGATTTCGAAGGGTTGAAGTTGCTTGACGATGAAGATCTCTCTGAGCACATCGTCATTCGCGAATTCTCGGCCCGGCTCGCCGAGTCCTGTGATGTAGAACTGTACACCCTCAACCGTCGCGTTGCTGCCTTGCTTGGCAATGACGAACAGAATGATGATGACAACCCGCTGGCTCCGGCCATCGTTTGCCGTGCACTTTCCGATACCTGCGCCACGATGGGTTCCGATGCCGAAACACGGCTGATACTACTGCGCCGTCTGGAGCGGCATCTGCACCCTGCCCTGCCACCGATCTACCTGCAGATCAACGCCTACCTGATCGAACGTAGCATTCTTCCCGATCTCAAGCGGAGTTACCGAAAAAGTTCTGCGCTCGGCAATGCGAATACGTTTTCATCCACTGTCCAGAACTCCTTGGGCACGGCGGCAACTTCGGGTGGAGCGGGGGTGGTCAACAGTACTGGCGAAGGCATCCTTGACGCTCTGCAGCGACTGGCGCAGGCCCGTGTCGGCCGTGCACCGACAGGACTATCCGGCACCGGCGGCAATATTGCAACGGTGGGTAGCTTTGCTGCCAATCCCCAAGGTTTAATGTTCGATTCAGCGACCATCAATCAATTGCTGCTTTCTTCGCTTAACACCCTGCAGCATGCGCCGATCGGCGAAGTCGGAGGCCCGATCGTCAATCAGGTGAGCGCGGTTCGCGAATCGGAGAACGCGCAGCAGGTTGGCGGTCTCGAAGCGGTAACGATAGACATCGTCGCCATGCTGTTTGACTTCATTTTCGACGACGTGCATATTCCCGTCGCCATCAAGGCGCTGCTTAGCCGGCTGCAGATCCCCGTGCTCAAGGTTGCCATGCTCAACCCCGGCTTCTTCGCCGACCGCCAGCACCCGACACGCCGATTTCTCGGCAGTGTCTCCGGCATCTCGGTTCGCTGGGGCAGTTCGGTTGACGAAACAGATCCCTTCTACTGCAAGCTGGCCGAACTCGTCGAACGGATGCAGGCCGAATTTGAAAACGATATTGAAGTGTTTGGTACCGCACTCGCCGAACTCGAAGCTTTCGTCAATGAGCGCGAAGACGAAGAAGACAGCACGGCACTGACGGTCGCCAATATCGTCATTCAGCGCGAACAGGAAAGCGACGGATGGGAGCGCGCACAACGTACCGTAAAGGCATTCAGAACAAACAACACATTGCCGGCGCTGATTGATCATTTCCTTGGCGAGCACTGGGTTGGCGTGCTGCAAACGATTGCGGTCAACGACCATGAGGACGGAACTGAGTGGCAGGACGCCACCGAGGCGATGAAAAATCTGGCCTGGAGTCTCGAAGCCAAGAAGTCCCCGGATGATCGGCGCAAGCTGATCAGCCTGCTGCCCGGGTTGCTGGCCCAGCTCAACAAGGGATTGGATAGCATTCATACCGCCCGCGCCCAGCGCAGCGCATTCTTCGACGAACTGGTGCGCTATCACTCGGCAGCGCTCAAAGGCGAGCTGCCTCTGCCGCTCGCACCCAAAGTGCTGGCTGCGCCTGAACCCGTCGACTCTTCTCCATCGTTCAAGCCGCAAGAGGAGGGGGATCTGCTGGTGATGCGCAGCGTCGACAATGGCGTCGAGGTCGAGGAAATCATGCTCGTCGGCGCCAGTCCGATGTGGCGTGCCGATGATCGTCAAATCCTGCGCGAGGTCAATAAACTCAAGCGTGGCGACTGGGTTGAATTTCGCGACGAGAAAGGCATAAACAGTCGCGAACGTCTGAACTGGATCAGCCCGCAAAAGGGCATTTTGCTGTTCAGCAATCACCGCTCGGCCAAGGCTATCTCGATCGCACCCGAAGCACTGGTGCGGCAAATACGCGACGGCAACGCCAGCATTCTGCATAACGAACCAATCTTTGAACATGCGCTAAGCGGCGCACTGGAATCGATGAGCGCCAGCTAGCCCTTCCCGTTGCCCATAAATAACGCTGGACATTTTTGCGCAGCGTTTATCGAGGCGCCGTGGAAGTTCAAAATCAAATCAAGCGCGCCCTGTCCGAGCAGAGTTCCATCGAGATATACGTGGGCTGTTGAGTGAGGAGGCTTATGTGTACCGGTCGGCGTTTGCCGATGCGGTGTGCCAGCATTATGGATTTTACGATGATCAAGGCGCTGCACGAGTTGGAACGTTCGGGGCGCGTTGTGTTGCCTGTGGCCAGCCCCAGGGGGGGCCAAAGGCGCCCGGAGTGTGCGCCGTCTTGGCGTGCCGATCCCGGACCCGCAAGAGATACCTGAGCGGGCAGGTGAAGTTCGCGACCTGTGTTTGATCAAGGTCGACACGCTGGAGCAGATGCGCATCTGGAACGAACTCATGCTGTGCGAGCACCCCCAGGGCGCCGGGCCGCTGGTCGGCGCGCAGATGCGCTATCTGATTGGCTCCGAGCACGGCTGGCTGGGCGGACTGGGTTCAGCGCGGCAGCGATTCAACTAGCCGATCGAGACCAATGGATCGGTTGGGATGCCAAGACACGGCGCGAGCAGCTGCACCGTATCGTGGGCTTGAGCCACTTTTTGATCCGCGCCTCGGTACGCTGTCATAATCTGGCCTCCTGCGTGCTGGGGAGGGTGCTGCGGCGTATTGATCTGGATTTCGATGCCCAGTACGGGTATCGTCCCTGGCTCTTTGAGAGTTTCGTGGAGACCGACCGGTTTGTGGGCACCAGCTATCAAGCGGCCAACTGGATCGAGATCGGCAAGACCAAGGGACGCGGTCGCCAAGACCGTGAGCACCGTCATGCCAAGAGCGTCAAAGCCATCTATGTGTATCCGCTGCAAGCGGATTTCCGACAGCGCCTGGGCGGTGTCGAACCCGTCGTTGCAAGTGCCCTGGAGTTGGCCGAGGGCCTGGAGGGCGAGGGCTGGGCGCAGCAGTAGTTTGGCGGTGCACCGCTTGGGGATCGGCGCTTGAGCGAGCGACTCGTGCACAGCGCGCGTACGCTGGCCACGATGCCCGGCCAGGCGTTCTCGGGTGTGGCGCGAGGCGACTGGGCGGCGGTCAAGGGCTACTACCGGCTGATCGACCAGCCCGATGACGCGCAGGTCAGCGTCCCGGCGATCCTGGCACCTCATCGTGCGCGTACGGTACAACGGCGCACCCGACGGTGCTGTGCATCCAGGACGGGTCGGACCTGAACTACACGGGGCGGGCGCAGTGCGATGGGTTGGGCGTGATGGGCGCTGTCCGCTGGTCACGCTGGGTCTGGTACTGGATGGCAGCGGCTTTATCCGCCGCTCGAAGACCTTCCCCGGCAATGTCTCGGAAGGGGCGACGCTGGAGGTCATGTTGAGCGGACTGGGCGCCCCGCCGGGAGCGATCCGCTCATTCAAGCGCCGCGCCAGTCACATCACGTCCGCAAGTCAGTTCAAAGGGATCAATGTGGTAGGAGAGATATGCATACCGCATGGCGCTCATCCGCCTTGCGTGGCCAGTGAGCAACTGCCGGCAATAACAGCGCGCAGACCGCCTGTAGGTGGCAAGGAATCGGCCACTTGGTCGTCGGCCAGCAAGCCGGCACGAAGGAAGTTTTGCGGCAGCCCGAGGTCGAGGCCGGAACCTGCGGTGACCAGCGGCATCTCGGCACACGCCGCGCCGATACTCATCAGGTCGTTGTTGGACAGCGCATCGACCACCGCGAAGTTGCAGCCTTCGCCCTGTAGTGCCTTGAAACGGGAGCGGAGGGCGTCCCTGCCCTTGAGCATGGTCGAGTACCGGTCAAGCCGACCTTGCCCTTGATCTGGGCTTGCAGAACTGACGGCAACCCGCCCGCTGCAGCCAGCGCAGCGCCGCAAGCGATTCGGCGACGGCCTCGGCGACCAATGTCGTGCGCGATTTCAATGCAATGACGAGAGCATCAATGTTTTTGCTAACTTCAATGTGATCTTACGTAACGCCATTCAATTATACCGTGCGGATGCCGGCCTTGACCAACATTCCCGCAAGGTCGGTGCCGCCAGTGAAATCGTCGGCGATACAACCCAGCAGAACAGTCATGGCAAGTTCATCGACGCAGAGACAGCTTATATGATGCCCGAAAAAAAACCCCGATGGCGGGTGCTTTTCAATCAACGGTAAAACGGTAGTCGCTTACATGCGCGCGATCATCGCATCGCCGAATTCCGAGCACGAAACCTCGGTTGCGCCTTCCATCAAACGAGCGAAGTCATAGGTCACGACCTTGTCGCAGATGGCCGCTTCCATGGATTTGATGAGCAAGTCGGCCGCTTCCAGCCAGCCGAGGTGTCGCAACATCATTTCGGCGGAGAGAATCAGCGAACCGGGGTTAACTTTGTCCAGTCCCGCGTACTTCGGGGCCGTACCGTGCGTCGCCTCAAAACAGGCGTACTTGTCGGAGATGTTGGCCCCCGGAGCAATGCCGATGCCGCCAACCTGTGCCGCCAGCGCATCGGAGATGTAATCGCCGTTGAGGTTGAGCGTGGCGATCACATCGTACTCAGCCGGACGCAGCAGAATCTGCTGCAGGAAAGCGTCGGCGATGGCGTCCTTGATGATGATGCCATTCGGCAGCTTGAGCCACGGACCACCGTCGATCTCGACACCGCCAAATTCGTTCTTGGCCAGCGCGTAGGCCCAGTCACGGAAGGCACCTTCGGTGAACTTCATGATGTTGCCCTTGTGCACGATGGTCACCGACTTGCGCTTATTGGTGATTGCATACTTGATCGCGGCACGCACCAGACGCTCGGTGCCCTCTTTGGAAACCGGCTTGACGCCGATCCCCGAGGTTTCCGGGAAACGGATTTTCGAGACGCCCATTTCGTCCTTAAGGAACTTGATGACCTTCTTGCAGGCATCGGAGCCTGACTGCCACTCGACACCGGCGTAAATGTCCTCGGTGTTCTCGCGGTAGATGACCATGTCGATCAGTTCCGGATGCTTGACCGGCGAAGGTACGCCCTTGAAATACTGTACCGGACGCACACACTGGTAGAGGTCGAGTTCCTGACGCAGGGCAACGTTCAGCGAGCGGATGCCGCCACCGACCGGCGTCGTCATAGGACCCTTGATCGAAACCGAGAATTCCTTGAGGGTAGCGAGAGTCTCGGCGGACAGCCAGATGTCGGCACCGTACATGGTTGTCGACTTCTCACCGGCATAGACTTCCATCCAGTGGATCTTCTTCTTGCCGCCGTAGGACTTGGCTACCGCCGCGTCGACCACCTTGATCATCACCGGTGTGATGTCGACGCCGATGCCGTCCCCTTCAATGAACGGAATAATCGGGTTATCCGGAACGGTTTGGTCGGGAACGATTTTTTGTCCGCCCTGTGGAATTTTGATCAGACTTTCGCTCATATCTACTCCATGGTTGTAATTCGGTTTTGTCCTGGTCACGTACCCGCACAGACACGCATCAGTTGTCCATGCATTGGCCGCAGAACCGAGAATTTTTACAATGCGGCACTCGTGAGTGTAAAGAAAGCGCTGCAGATCGTAATTCAAAAATGCATTATCGCGGAAAACTTCGCGCTTCACCAGTATTTCATGATTCACATTTGTCATACATACTGGAGGCCCGGTTAGTGCTACAATTTTGTTCTTGAGACTCATGGCCAACCAAGATGGATATCTGGATCGACAAACACCCCCCGGCATTGCTAATTACCAAAGCCATGATCAATGGCTTCAACCGCCACTACCAGCATATCCGTGAATATGGTCAACAAGCGAAGCTCCTCTTTGAAGCCGGCGACTGGAAAGGCGTACTGACTGCCGTCAGTGAACGCATCCCCTCCTACGACAATCGTGCGAACGAAACAGCCAGCCTCATCGAAGCTCGATACGGTGCCAATTCGCTCGACGACGATACCTGGCAACAAGTCAAACAGCTCTTCACAGGCCAATTAATCAACCACAAGCAGCCGGAACTCGCCGAAACATTCTTCAACTCGGTTTGCTCAAAGCTTTTGCACCGCACCTATTTTCACAACGACTACATTTTTGCCCGTCCGGCGGTATCCACCGAATATATCCTTTCCGATCCGCCCGTGTATTCAAGCTATTACCCCCGGCAGGATGGGCTTCCCCAAACCTTGAAGCAGATTATTACCGATTTCGACTGGCAACGACCCTTTGAAGATCTCGACCGGGATATCTATTACGTCATGCGTACGACCGAGAAGTATCTCGGCGGCTGGCCCAAGGCTGAACCCAATATCCATATTCAGGTGCTACATTCCGCTTTTTACCGGAACAAGGGCGCCTATATCTTTGGCAAGGCGATCAACGGCCACATTGAAACTCCTTTCGCCATTCCTGTCCTGCACACACCGGAGGGCAAACTGGTACTCGATACCATTTTGCTCGATCCCTCGCAGATTGTTCTGCTCTTCTCGTTATCTCGCGCTTACTTCATGGTAGATATGGAGGTTCCATCGGGTTACGTTCAGTTCTTGCTCAGCATCCTGCCGAACAAGCCACGTTCAGAAATTTACACCATGCTCGGTCTCGGCAAGCAGGGCAAAACTATGTTCTACCGCGATCTGAACGCACACCTGCGCCACTCAAGGGACAAATTCATCATCGCACCGGGCGTTCTCGGCATGGTCATGTTGGTGTTCACCCTTCCCTCCTATTCTTATGTGTTCAAGATCATCCGGGATGTCTTTGCGCCAACGAAAGAGGTTGATCACGACACCGTCAAAGCCAAGTACATGCTGGTCAAGAAGGTCGACCGCGTCGGCCGGATGGCGGACACTCTGGATTTTGCGGACGTTGCCTTGCCGAAAAACCGTTTTTCGGATGAACTGCTTGAGGCTTTGCGCGCACACGTTCCTTCGCTGCTTGAAGAAGACGGGGACGATCTGGTCATCAAGCACCTCTACATTGAACGGCGCATGACGCCGCTCAACATTTATCTCGATAAAGCAACACCCGAAGAGATTGATCACGCCGTGCTCGAATACGGCAATGCCATTCGCGAACTGGCGACAGCCAATATTTTCCCCGGCGACATGCTGTGGAAAAATTTTGGAATCACAAGATACAAGCGCGTGGTCTTCTACGATTACGATGAAATCGAATACATGACCGACTGCAACTTCCGCGTCATTCCGGAAGCCCCGTATCCGGAAATGGAAATGTCGAGCGAGCCCTGGTATTCAGTCGGCAGAAACGATGTTTTCCCCGAGGAATTTGCTTCCTTCCTGCTCGGATCGCCAAAGGTTCGCTCGGCTTTTCTGAAGTACCACCGCGATCTTCTGAATGTTAAATTCTGGAAAGCCGCACAGGTTAAAATTCTTTCGGGTCATGTTGAGGATTTCTTCCCTTATCCCGAAGAATTGCGTTTCTGCAAGGCGTTCAAGGCGGGATGATTGTGCAGCATGGCAAGATAAGGCACGAAAAAAACCTCGCTGATTGAGCGAGGTTTTTTTATCCACGGGGGGATTACTTCA
>JAYSZS010000315.1:0-3658 GCA_043737935.1 Propionivibrio sp.
CCAAACTTATCCACAGCCGCACTGCCCGGCTTTAAACTGCAATGGGTGGGGTCAGTATTGGATGGAAAGAGGGGGTCAAGTTTGGATGGAAATCAACACTTCGGACGCGGCAATGGTTGACTTAAAAGTGGCATGAATGACGCTTGAACGGGCAGGGGGCGACCGGTCTGGGATTTCGCGTTCTGGACCTGTTTCGGCCAAAAGCAGGCACGAGCGACGGCGTGCTCGCACGGTCTCAGCCAGCCTGCGTCACGACCTCGGCAACCTTAGCGCGAAACCACTGGTGCGCCAGATCGCGATGGTCGGGTTCATGTCAATACAAGCTGGTGTCGAGTGTTGGAAAGCGGATCGGCAGGGGAAAAGCAGTCTCTTACTTCATGGTGCCGCCTGGATAACAGCGGCTGCGATTCGGCTGCAGCGGTTCGTGATGGCGCGGAGGACTTATCGCCAAGAGTGCCTGATCCACGGGCTGTTAGCTTGTTGCGACGCTTGCGAGCGCTCTATTAAGAGGCGAGGTTCGCAAAGGCCGACTGTTGGCGTAGACAGCGGGACAAGTGCGAGATCGCAGTCGAAAAATTTCCTCACCTCCCTGCGCGGTTCCTTGAATCATCACTATCTCGCGCTCATTCACAAGTCCCGTAGTCTGGCCCTTCACGAAGCATGTGTGCCACGTCACCGCGGCATCCGCGAAAGCTGAAGAACTTGCCGGGAGCGAATCTCTGATTTCAGAGGCAATAATGGGATAAGGCAGAGCCATAGGTTCTCCTCCGGCGACGTTATTCCTTTACCGTCTTATTAGGGCTTTCCGGGAGCTGCGTCGGCATTCGCTTTGTTGATCGCCTCCTTGACCCCTTTGGCCGCCGATACGATCCCTGACGGGTCTCCCATCATGACTGCTCCACCGAGTACCAGGAAGCTCGCAATTACCTTCAGCCCGTTCTTGATGTCGTTTATGTTCTTAATGAAGCGCTCGGCGTCGGCGGCGATTTTTTCCAGCTTTTTAAGCGCGCCGGAGGCTTCTCCGTAAATCTCCTTCAGCGCCTGCCCGTTCAAAGCCGCTATCGCCTTGCTGGCCTGCGTGTCCAAGTTATCTACTTGGGCATAAAGTGGGCTCCCTGGGTTTGCCAGGAGAAACGCCTGCATTTTGGTTTTGCAGTCGTTGAGGGCTGCGACGGCCGTCTGAATTGTTGCGAGGGGGATAGGGAGGCGGATAGAAGTTGCCATGAAAGTCACCTTGGATTAGAGCTTTTGAACGCTGTCCCGCAGATCCCGAACCTTCTTGATGAAGTCCAGGAGTGCAGGCATCTTCTCTACCGCTGTCTTTTCATCAAACTTGGCGATGAGTTCGGCGTGGGCTGCTGAGAGCGCGTCGGCAGCCTGATTGAACTTTGTGATGTTTTCTTTGGCTTTCGTGACAGCGACGATCCTCTCCTGGTTCTGCGCCTGCAAGACACGCAAGGGGATGGCCCGGTACAGCGCCGCAAGGGATGCGTCGTCGTTGCCTTGGACCTGAACGGCGTTCGAACCGGTCAGGAGCCTGGCCTCCATAAATCGAAGATGCCTCTCCAGTTGCGTCAACTCGTTCAGATACGGCGTGTTGACCACATCCTTCATAGCCTGCACCGTGATTGCAAGGGGGACTTTGCCCTGCTCAAGCTCCGTCTTGGCCTCCTTCTTGATCTTGTTGCCGAGAAGCATCTCGACTGCGTAGGCTGCCAGCTTCGTCGCAAGTTCCAGTTTTTTTCCGTCGATCAAGGCCGTGCCGCTGGCGTTCTTCAGCTTGCCGGCCGCACCGGAAACTGCGCCGATGTCCGCGAAGAGCGCGTCGGCCGTGAGCCCCGAGAGCTTGACGAGGCCGGCGCCGTAACCGTCCACGATCACGGCAAATTCCTGGACGAGCTTTTTGTTGTCGGTGATCTCCTTGCAGTCCGCAGCGGCGACCACAAGAGTCGTGGTGTAGCTGTATTCCCCATAAGTCTTGGGGATGGCCTCTTCGGTGCGCCGTGCGAGGCAAGTCTTCTCAAGGTCGGTGACCATCGGTTTGTAAGTGGCCGCAAGGGCAGATGCGCCTGCCCCGAAGGTGGCAACTGGCTTGAGATTTGCCGCGCACCCTGTCATGAGTGCAACGAAAAGTCCCAGTGATAGGACCTTTAGTAATTGACTGTTCATAACGATTTCCTCCTGCCCAAAGTTTGCGACTTTATTCGCACCGCCACATGCGGGTTTGCGAGTAATCCAGTTTGAGGAGGCGCCCGTGCGTGTCGGCAGCGTTCGCGGCCCGCCGGTCAGGTGCGCCGGGCCAGCAGCCCAAACCGGCCTTCGCCGGGCTGCCCCGTGAAGACTTCGATGCGTGCTAGTGGCCGGATGATCTCCGGCGGGTCTGAGTTTTCGATAACGAGAATTTGCACCTGCTCCTTTAGGCTGGCCAAGTGCTTGTAGAAATGCTCGGCGAGCGAACTGGCTTTGAGGGCCTGCTCGTCCTGAGACAACTCGCCGTGCTTGGACGTCAACGGCTCGCGATAAGTCAGCAGCGGTGTGTCGAGCACCAAGAATCCAGAATAGGGGAGCTTATTGTCGATGCAATGCACAACCACCGCGACGTTGAAGGCGGCATGCAACACGGCACGCACACCCTTGCCGTTGGCAGAGCGCGGTTTGCCGCCGATGGTAATGTCGTTGGTCGCCCCGTCGAACTGCACCTTCTCGGCGCCAGGAAACTTCCAGGCGGTCAGGACGGCCTTCACCGTCTCACCGAATTCGAAAAGCGTTGTCGAGTCCGGGCCAACCGGCGGGGCGTCCGCCTCGCGTCGTGTGGGAGCGGCGCCAATCTCCGCCCGTCGCGCGGCCAGCTTGGTGCGGCGCTCGAAAAGGTCGAGCACCTTGATGACGCTGGCGCGTGTCGCGTTGTAGGTCTCGTAGCTATCTCGCAGGGACGCCTCCTGAGGACGAAGCCCCTCAATGTCGCCGTCCAGCGCTTTGGCGTCATCCTCAAGCTTCTGCAAAGTCCTGTGCAACCCGATGGCCTCGGCCTCCAGCGAGGCAACCACGTGAGCCAATTCGCGCTGCTCGCGCTCGATCTTGCGGGCTTCGGCGGCGGCGGCCGTGTGTGCCATCGCGATCTCTTCCGCGGCGTGATTGTGGGTCTGCGCGCCCGGGGGCGCGCCGCAGACCGGGCAATCCCTGCGGGCCATAGCTGCCAACACGTAGCCACCCTCCTCGATCGAGTGCAAGCGTTCCAGGTCTGAGGTGTAGACCGCCTGCAACTTAGCGAAACGCTGCAGCGTGAGGTCCAGCTCGTTGGCTCGCTCCTTTAACTCGCGCGCTCGGTCGAGCGCACTGCGCCGCTGCATGACGAAACCGTCGAGTTCGCTCTGCGCAGTTCGCAATCGGGTCTGCAGGCCATCGGTGCTCGCGTCCAGGCGCTTCAGTTGGGCCTTGGTCTCTTGCTCGTCCGGCGGCGCCTTTCCAAGCTCCGCATCTAGCTGCGTCAGCATTTCGTCGACCAGCTCGATTTTCGCGGCTTTAGCAGCCTTTCGCTCCACTTCCTTCGGCAGCGTCACGGCCGCAGCATCGTCCTTGCCTGTCAGGAGAAGCTTGAAGAGGTTGCGTTCGAAGGTGCGATCAGCCGGTGTGCCCGACGAGAAGACCGGACTGTCCT
>JAYSZS010000316.1:0-3626 GCA_043737935.1 Propionivibrio sp.
GCGCCGCTCGCCGGGCGATCACCGATCAGGCCAAGGCCTGGCACGCGAAGCTCGCTGAAGATTTCGCCGCTCGGGCAACCGGTTCGACCGCCGCCGCAAACTGTACGAGCAGCGCGCTGACTGCCTGAGCGCCGCCGCTCGGCGCAAGTCTGACTTCAATGAATGGCGCGCCCGGAACGATTCGAACGTCCGACCCTCAGATTCGTAGTTTCGGGCACAGGGGCTTTACATAGTTTTACGCAAGTTCGCGCAGCTATATAAGACAACGAAATCAGTTGCTTGGCTCGATTCATAAGCCGTACGCAAATTGGCGCAGCTTTACTTGCGCTGCTTACGTCAAGCTTATGAGGAGCACACGCGATGCCGAACCCCACCCGCCGTCACCCGCCGGTCAAGCTGACTAAGGGGTATGTCGAACGCATAAAGCCGGGGACCAAAGACGACTTCCACTGGGACACCGATACGAGGGGGTTTGCCGTACGTGCCACCTTGTCTGGTAAGCTGACTTTCATCGTGCAGGGACGCGTTGATGGGAGCAGCGCACCCGCCGCACGAGTCACCATCGAGCCGTTTGGCGTCTTCACGGTGGATCAGGCGCGCGACGTAGCGCGCGAGCACCTGCGCTCAATGCGCTTGGGCATCGACCCGCGCGACAGCAGACGGCAGGACGAGGCGTCGAAGATCTCCCTGCAAGCGGTGTGCGACCAGTATCTCGGTCGCCCCGGCATGCTGAAGGACAGCACGAAGGCGGAGATGCGCCGCCACGTCGAGCAGGTCTTCGCCAGTTGGAAGCGGCGGCCGATTGCTTCAATCACCCCTGCCGAATGCCGCCAACGATACGAAAAGCTAGCTACGGAGGGGCTGCGCGGCAGGGGTCCCGCGCCCGTCCAAGCTGCAATCGCTATGGTGACTCTCCGCACACTCGTGAACTTCGCGATGTCTGAGTATCAGCGGCTCGACGGCGCGCCCATCATCGAGCGCAATCCAGTCGCGGTCCTCAAGAAGGACCTCCGCCCTTCGCCGCCTCGCACCCGCCACATCGATCGGCGCAGTGTGGGGAAGTTCTGGAATCTACTCACCACAGCTCGCGGGTCAGCCGTGAACGCCGACGCCGCGTGCGGGGTCGATCTTGTGCAGTTCCTCCCGCTCACAGGAGCGCGCCGTAATGAGGGCGCGATGCTTACTTGGGATCGCCTGCATCTCGACGATGACCCCTCCGAATGTTGGTTCCACCTGCCCGACCCGAAGAACAAGAACCCCGTCACCCTGCCGCTTTCGTCGCAAACGGTCGCGGTGCTCCGGCGTCGCAAGCGCGTCGATGGCAATCCCTACGTCTTCGCGTCGCGAAGCAAGGCGGGTCACATCATGGACGCCCGCGCCCCGTTGGAGCGGCTGAGCCGCCTCATTGGCATGGAGCGCCTGTCGGCACACGACCTCAGGCGGACCTTTGTGACGCTCGGTGTGAATGCCTGCGGGCTGGACGTCGCGAAGCTCGAGTTGCTAACCAACCATGTACCGCAATCGACCACCATGCGCCATTATCTCCAGACCTCCGACCTCCGCGAATATTACCCGGTCGTACAAGCCATCAGTGACTGGATCGAAGGCGCGTCGCGGGTTGCGGAGGCGCAGGAGAGCGGTGCGAATGTGGTGACGCTCAATGCCGGGGCTGCTTAGCCGGGCGTACAGTGTGACCACGCTCTGTCGCGGCCCTAACGGCGGTAGGGTGGTAGGCCTCCCCAAAGTGCTCGCGCAGCCGCCAGCAGCACTGATTAAGCGCACATGGCATATGGCGGCGCTTCAGGCGCGACGTTTTCAGGGCCCGAGCATGGTGGCACAAAGGGGTGGTGTCTCAGTTTGAAAATCGGCTTCTCTGGAATGTCCGCTTTCGACCCATTGCGGACATTGTTGAAGCGAAATTGGATCTTTCAGAGCCTGAACCAAGACATCTTTTCGTTGCTCTGCTCGCCAGTGATGGCGTCGGCAATTGCACTTCAGCCAGCTAGTAACCAACCCGATCGCGGTTATTTTTGGCAGACCACGCCATATTTGTCCGGGACTTGATGACCGTTCATAAAGCCTCCGCTCATCCCCTTGCCGCGACAGAAGCCTGTTGCTGCGCGCATCGCCTGGGACCATTGCACGTCGTCCAGCTTGGGAGTTGCGAACCCCCAACCGGTCGCTGCCAGCTCGGCACCTGACGCGTCGAACCATTGCGCGCCGTCCTTGTAGCAAAAGAGACCCACGCGATCACCGTCCTGCTGGCCGTTGAAGTGTCCACCCGCGAAACCCTGATTAGCTGTTGCGCATAGCCGCTCTGCAGCACGGTTGGCCTGCGCCCACGTGACTGCGTTAATGTCGGTAAAACCCCAACCCGAAGCAGCGACTTCCGCCATTGTTGCGTCGCGCCAGGTCGTCCCTATCCCAGAGCACTGCAGGCCGAATGTTCGGTCGGAGATCTCCGCGGTCAATTGTTGGTGTCCATCGAAGTGACCCGACGAGAAGCCCCTATTGTAGCACATCTTACTCGACACACGAGCAGCGTGCGCCCAGGGTAGCAAGTTCACATCGGCTATCGACAAAACCGTTCGCGCCAGCTCGGGCGCCGTTAGCGCCAGTTCGGGAAAATTAACCATTACAGGTTGTGAAGTGAGCCGAGGATTCCAGGTCGTCTTTAGGACCGCCTCAACGGCGGCCTTGACCACCGGCAGAGACACATCGTGCGCTTCATTCACGATGTAGGTAGAGTTGCGACAATTGCGGTCGATCTGACTTGCAGTAGCTCCCATTTGGTTGAAGCAATCCCATGAACCCGTGCTCGTTATTCCAACGAGAAAAGACGTTCCCTGACTGAACACAATACCAGGCCCGCCGCTATCCCCCGGCATGATTATCTGCCCAGCTGAGTTAGGCCTGTATTTCAATCGATAGTCGTCTGCCGTAGCGACCACGAGGTCGGCTGCACGATAAATACCGGAGCCTCCCGGGGCCGTTGCGGGCCCGGTAGCTGGGTTGTTGTCGGCCAACGTTGAAAGTCCACGGCCATATTTTGCAACTGTCGCTCCAACCAGGGAGGCGGCGCTGCCGGAATAAAGTTGCATGCGGTATCCCGGTGCAATTCCAGCGACCGGGGTCAGCAAATGTACCAGGGCAAATTCAGCCCCCGGATTCGCGGTCTGACTTACGTTAGCAAACTGATAAATTGCGTCGCTTGGATAGGATGCATCCGGTGCCCAGGCAGCCGCGGCAGTCACCCCGGGATTCGGCCGATCAACGGGAATGCAATGACCAGCGGTGATTACCCAATCTCTCGATAGCAGGATGCCGGAACAACCGCTGTTGAGTGTTACAAGTCCTCGCTGCTGCTGCTCCGCAACGGTGACTTCCTTTCCATTGATTATCGCGTGGGCTGGCCCGGCTGTCATCACCAGCATTGCGAGGCCAGCCAAATAAGTAGCTCGATTATTGAGCCCCCTGATGCTCGTTGAGACGGTTGGTTCCATGGTCAGTACCCCCGATGCAGACGCAACTGCGTGCGTTCGTGCTGTCTCGTGAGGGCGCCGGAAGAGCGAAGAAGAACCCAGTTTCTCTCGGTCCGCGATTCGACTCAGTCGCGATAGGCGGAG
>JAYSZS010000317.1:0-3625 GCA_043737935.1 Propionivibrio sp.
CCCGGCCCTTCTCCCTGCGGGAGAAGGGCCGGGGATGAGGGCTAAAGAAACTGACGTCACGAAAGAAAGCCTCCAGATTACGAAGTCCGGGGATGGTGCTGCTGCGAGGGGGCTGGAAGAGTTTCAACTGGCTATAAATGTCGTCGAGCGTGTTGTTGTAGGGCGTGGCGGAAACGAGGATGACGCCTTTGCCCTGACAGATTTGGGTGAGTTGCTCGTAGCGCTGGGTCGTGTCGCCCTTGAAGCGATGGGACTCGTCGATGAAAACGTATTTGTAGAAATCGACGCCTTAGTCGATGACCTCTTCGAGTTTGCCGATGGAAACGCACTTGTGGCCGGGGATGCAGAAGTCGCGGAAGACACGCGGCCACGAGCTGGGGCTGTTTTCATCGAGAAGGCTCGGTGGCGCGATGATGAGGCAACGGCCATCGAGTTGCAGGGCGAGGAGCGCGGAGATGTAGGTTTTGCCAAGACCGACGACATCGGCAATAAAGACACCACCGAAGGTCTTGAGCATCTGCTGGGCGGTAAAGACGGCATCCTCCTGATAGCCGAGCTTCTTGAAATTCTGCGGAAGGTTTTCGGCGTCCAGCTTCGAGCGGTCGCCGAGGTAATCGCGGAAATATTCGGCGAGGAACTTGAGGTAGAGTTCGTAGGGCGTGAAAAAGGCGAAGGGCGATTCTTTTTCCACGACGTCGAGGATGGTCTCGTGAACGTCTTTCACATCGACGCCGTCTTTCCAAAGTTCATTGAAGCGATGCAGCGCGTAGTCGCTCCTCCGGCTCGCCGAGCAGTCCGTTAAACTCAAGATTCCCCTCCAAACCGCTGTGGGAAAGATTGCTCGAACCGGTGATGACGTGGCCGTGGTCCACGCTCTCCTTGGAATGCTCCGGCGTCATGATGTAGACCTTCGCGTGGATGTTCTGCTCGCGGTAGAGCTTCACCTGCAGCTTGCCGGAGCGAATCCACTCGATGAACTTTCGCACGCCGGTTTCTATGTCTAGCGTGTCCTGCGCCTGGATGAGTTCCTTTTTCATCATGCCGCCAAAGATGGCCTTGACCTCGTGAATCGAGGGAGCGCCTTCGCCATTTTTTTTCGCTGGCGATTTGAATGAGCCCGTGGACGACCTGCTCGTTTTTGAGGCCGATGAGAATGCGGATTTTCTTGACGCTTTCTAGCGCAGAGTAGAGTCTGTAAAAACCGCTGATGAAGAAGTAGCCGACGAGGCAGTCGAAACTGCGAACCATTGCGATCAAAATCGTCGCAATAGCAGTTTACGCTGGCAACCACTGAATCACGGAGCACAAGCCTTATGCCGGAATACCGCTGTTCCAGCATATCCCTGGCGATGGCCATGGCTTCAGGCAAGCCCTTGTGTCTCCGGCACATAGGGTCGGGACGGCGCCACACGCCATCGCTCCCTGGCATTAGCATATCGTGCACCTGCTGATCGAGCGCGCCAATGGCCAGTTTCTGGGGCTGCGCTTGCTGGATCTTCGCGAACAGACCTTGGACCTCAGGGCCTTCATGGAACGGCTCGAAAAGATTCTTCCACGCAATCTCGATGACAAGATGGATCGCCGTCCGCTGGAGACTAAAATTGCGTTCAGTCTCGGCCAGGAAGTATCGTTGCTTGAGACGACGCTGACCGCCGATGCACAGAGTGTTTTCGGGGCGTCGATTGCGGCCCTGGCCCCAAGCGTGCTCAAGCACATGGCGGGCGCCCGCCAATTCGCCGCCACTTCCGATGGAACGCGCAACCAACGCCCTGATGAAGCAGTTGCTCGCGTCAATGGGCTTGTTTGTGGCCATCCTGGATCAACGAATCGTTGCCGCTGTTGTTCGCTCCGGCGCCCCGCTGAGCACGAACCGCTACAACGGCTACCGGCGGCTGTCGGAAGCGAAGCGGCACTATCGCCTGCAGGCCGCCGAAGCCTTTCCATTGGGCGGCGCGATGCTGGCGGAAACGCGGAAAGAGAGCGGGCTGCGTCGGGCAGTCGATCGCCGGTTGCCCCTTGTTCCCGCGATGGCCAGAGCCCTGAAAACAAATCACGAGGTCGTGCGCTGGCACATGAGCAAGGACATCGAGCTTGTCGGCGTGCAGTGGGCCGGGCGCATCCCGGATCTGGCGACCCATCTTGCCTTGCTGTGCCCGGAGCATCGCCCGCAATCCCGGCTCGACTGGGAGGCGTTCAATGAGCTGGTCGAGCTTGCTTTGCGCGTCGGCGAGCAGAATGCGGGAGATGAGCCGCTTCAGCCGGCTTCGCCGGGGGTGAAATGGGTGCGGGAACTGGGCCGGGTGGGTTGGCGCAAGGCACGGGCTCGTCTTCTCGCCCTGGGGGCGATCCCGACCGACCTGCTCGACATCGGCGATCTGGTTGCGGAAATCGTCGAGGTTCTGGCTTTGGAACTGGGCGCGAGAAGTGATGTGACTGGTTTGATGGAAGAAATTTTCTTCTGTACCGGCGAGTCGAGCATTGCATCCTTGTTTTACAGCACCGGGATCTTCCGCCAACTCAAAGCCTCCTTGAAATGGCATCGCTCATTCATGGAGCCGAATGAAGCGCTGCCGGTGCCAGGTCAAGCGGGAACGGCCTCGCTTGACGCCTGGCCGCCGGCCTTCGACGGCGTACAGCGTGTTCAGGAATTGTCAGCCGTTTGCCTGACCAATCGGCATCAACTGAAAGCGGAAGGCGTGCAGATGAAACATTGCGTCGGCAGCTATGAAGAGCGCTGCCTGTTCAAGGGCTCCAGCATCGTCTCCTTCAGGGATGAGGCCGGCCAGTCGCTGGCCACCGCCGAGCTTCGTCTTGAGCAAGACGCCGATAAGCATTTCATCTTCAGGAAGGCCCAGATCAAAGGCATCCGCAATGCCGTACCGGGTAAGGACGCGGAAGCGGCGCTGGAGGCGCTGGTGGACGTCTTGAATGACGCGACAATTGAGTCCCGACGCACATGGTTGGGTGACGCACAGAAGGAAAGAAGGGCGTTGCGAAAAAAACATCCGAGCGCCGACGCCGATCCGCTTCGCGTGGAGAAACTCAAGCAGGCGCTGCACCTTCATGTCGGCTGGGAGCGCTTTTACAAACAGGCACGTCAAACTTGCGGTCTGCGCGATTCAAACGATTGACGGGTCATTCACTCGCCCTCTTTGGAGCGCCGATCTTCGGAGCCGATCATGATGCTGGCGTTAAAATCGGGATCACCCACGGCCTTGTCTGCAAGCACAGTCAAGGGCTGACTCATTTACATACAAAGGATAGAAATGGACTATGACATCATCGGAGATATACACGGACACGCGGATGCGCTTTGCGCACTATTGGCCAAGCTCGGCTATCAAAAGCGCGCGGGGGAGTTTCGGCACCCTGAGCGCCAGGCAATTTTTGTGGGTGACTTCATCGACCGCGGGCCGCAGCAGCTCGAAACGGTTCAACTGGTCAGGCGGATGGTCGACGCCGGGAATGCTCTGGCGATCATGGGCAATCATGAGTTAAACGCGATTGCCTGGTATCTGCCTGACCCTGAAGCGCCCGGTGAGTTTTTGCGAACGCATGCTTCTCCAAAATGGGGGATTCCAATCGCCGGCAGCATGAGAAATTTCTTGCCGAAATTGACGGAAAA
>JAYSZS010000318.1:0-3623 GCA_043737935.1 Propionivibrio sp.
GCACTTCCAATAAATGCGAAATGCGATGGGATCGATCGATAAAACTACTTGCTGCCTTGAAAGTTGTATTCGCCTAACGAACCGCCGCCGAGCGCCGAACTCACGGAGGTAAGTGTGCCGCCCATGCGGTCGACGACTCCATCCTGGGAAACGTTTCCGGTCCAGACTTGAAGGGTGTCGTTGCTCGCGGGTTGTTTCCGAACAAATTGAATGCGGCCGCTGAACGGGCAGTAAAAACCTTCGATCGGATGAGCTAACGCCGTGCCGGGATACGCGGTGCCGGTGATGCGGCGACAATTTCCAACCGCAGCCTGCGACACAATGTTCAGCAGACCAATATGTTGATTGCCGATAATGCTCCAATTGCCGACAACGCTGAGCGGCCAGCCATCGGCCATGGCGGTGTTGGCGAAGGTGGCGGATAGTGCAAGCAAGGTTCCAAGAATAACTTTTTTCATCACATCTCCCAATATTGGGCCAAATTTAAGGGAGCCATACCCCGTGGCCCAGTCGGGAAATGGCGCAAAACCGTCAATCGCGCGTCGCCGCGTCTATGTCATTCCACCCGGGCGACTTCCGCCAGCGCCTCTGGCATCTCGTCGTTCGATCGAGTTGCTTGATTAAGCTGTTCCAGGATTTCCCGCGCATGGGTACTGACCGTCGGGTCGCCGTCGCGCAAACCCGCTTCTGCCGCAGATCTAACCATTGCCGGATCGATCGACCCGTCTTGGGCATATTTGGTCAGGGCCAGCATTCGCACGTTTGCATCCCGATCGACGGCTGCGATCTGCTGCAGCAGATAGGTCGGAATCGCGATTCCCTGCGCCTCGCTATCTCTCAGTGCGTGAATACGAACGCTGGGGTCGGCGTCTTGCAGGCCCGACAGGACATCGGGAGTTCGCGAAGGTGCGGCGATTGGTTGCACTGCGTTGGTGGGGATGATCCGCAAGTGTGGCGTCGACGGTGAAGGATCCGCTGCTACTTGGCGTCCCGCTTGTTTAAATTCGCTGTGCTGGGTAAGGACCGAATAATCGGTCGTACGTGAAATTGCCGATGGCGGCGCAACGCTGGCGGCCGGCAAGATTGAATTAGCGCCTTCGCTATTTAAAACGTTCAAAAAAAGCGCGTACTGCGCCGAGCCAAAAATCAGCGGTGGCAAAACAAAACGTACGAATAGTGGATGCATGCTGCACTTCCTGCAATCAACAACGATGTTATGAAGCGTAGAACCAGATCTTGGTTAGGTCGATATGTCAAACGATCTAGTTTGCATCGGTCGGAAGCAATAGCCCGAAAGTGATAGGCCACCCGCTGCGGGCAACGGCACGGGCAACGCAGAGGATTTTCAACAAGCGCCGCCACCTCGTGTGCAGGGGCTGGTTCGGGGTGGCCTAGGGCCATAAGGCCATGCGCTGTCTGGAGAGGCCTTAATTTGTTACGAGTTGAATTCGGTAATGCTCGCCCAGCTACAGACAACCCCATTGGACGTTAATGCTTCCTACTGTATATTTCTGAATACTTGAAAAGGATAGGTCGGATCACGATAATCACCGTCTCCGACGAACTGGAAATTCGCATTGAATTAGCACTTTTGAGGAAGCGCGGCGCATCGCAGTCGCGCAAGAGCGCTGCAAAGTAAACAGACTGATGATTCTGCTTCGTTGATTGACCGCAGGTTTGGTTAATGATTGGCGGGTTATCTCTAAAGAGGCAGGGAGAATTCACAAAGAAACTTTATCCCGACCTGTTCCAATTCCCAAAGGCTTTGTCAGTGTCTAACCCGTTCTTCGATCACCCTATACTGAATTCCCCTTACGAATGCCCGGCGCGGCATTGGGAGCTGGATGATGACGGGCAGCCCACGCAAAAAACCATTGAGACTCGCCGGCCTGCTAAGTTCATCACGCCCATCCCCAAGCCTAAGAAACGACAAAAATCTGCCTCGCAGGAGGGATTCGTTTTCGATGATGGCAAGGGCCTTTCAACGAAAGAGCAGCAATACGACGCCACGTCGATTATCAACGAAGTGCGCGGACACGTGGCGACTTGGCGTTCCCTGCCCAATCCCAATCAGTGGCAGGTTACGCCGGAGACGGCGCGGCTCTTGCAACATTGGCGGCATCACAAATTTGGCAGCGTGCGGCCGTTTTTTTGTCAGGTCGAAGCCGTTGAAACCGCCATTTGGTTGACCGAGGTCGCGCCTCACTTCAAAAGCGGCAAACAGTTGCTCGACCACTTGGCGAGCGCCAACAAAAACGCCAATCCCGAACTCATGCGTTTCGCGCTGAAGCTGGCTACCGGAGCAGGGAAGACCGCCGTTATGGCCATGCTTATCGCGTGGCAAACCATTAACGCTGCTCGACATTCCGGCAGCAAGAATTTCACGCGCGGCTTTCTCGTCGTCGCGCCCGGTCTGACCATCAAGGACCGTCTGCGCGTGCTTCAACTTCACGACCCCGACAGCTACTACGCCAGCCGCGAACTGGTGCCGCACGATATGCTGGACGATCTGAAGAAGGCCAAGATCGTCATCACCAACTATCATGCCTTCAAGCTGCGTGAGCGCATCGAAGTCTCCACGGGCGGGCGTCGGCTTCTCAAAGGCCGCACCGGCGATGACCTGCAAACCGCCGAGTCGGAAGGGCAAATGATTCAGCGCGTCATGCCCGACCTCATGGGCATGAAAAATATCCTCGTGCTCAATGACGAGGCGCACCACTGCTATCGGGAAAAGCCCGATCCTGACGACGATGAAGTTCTAAAGGGTGACGAACGCAAGGAGGCCGAGAAGAACAATGAAGCCGCGCGCCTTTGGATTTCCGGCCTCGAAGCCGTGAATCGCAACCTCGGTCTTGCTCGCGTGATCGATCTTTCAGCCACGCCTTTTTTTCTCAGTGGCTCCGGGTATGTCGAAGGCACTTTGTTTCCGTGGACGATGAGCGATTTTTCGCTGATGGATGCGATCGAGTGCGGCATTGTTAAGCTGCCGCGAGTACCGGTTGCAGACAATATCCCTGGTAACGAAATGCCCATGTTTCGGAATTTATGGGATCACATCGGCAAAAAGATGCCGAAGAAAGGTCGAGGACAGACCGAAACTCTCGACCCGCTCGATTTGCCGCCGCAGCTCCAGACGGCGCTGGACGCTTTATATGGTCACTATAAGGAGACATTCGAGCTCTGGCAGAAGGCAAATATGAAAGCCCCGCCTTGCTTTATCGTTGTTTGTAACAATGTGTCAACCTCGAAGCTGGTTTACGACTATATTTCCGGTTTTCAACGGAGGTGGGAAGATGGGTCAACGAAATTGGTCGAAGGCCGGTTGGAACTGTTTCGTAATCATGACGAACACGGCAACCCGCTCGGACGTCCCCGAACACTCCTGATTGACAGTCAGCAACTCGAATCAGGTGACGCGTTAGACGAAAAGTTTCGCGAGATGGCCGTGAACGAGATAGAACGATTCAAGAGAGAAATGCGGGAACGCGGCGATCGAGATAAGGCCGAGAAAATAACCGACCAAGATCTTCTGCGAGAGGTAATGAATACAGTCGGGAAAGAAGGGCGACTCGGCGGCGAAATACGCTGCGTGGTCTCGGTGTCGATGTTGACGGAGGGCTGGG
>JAYSZS010000319.1:0-3622 GCA_043737935.1 Propionivibrio sp.
TTGCCCGACCTGAGCTGGTAACGAAGCGTGGCCATCGACGTCTTCCTTATTAGCTGTGAACATGGTGGCAACCGGATTCCCGCATCCTGTCGCTCCCTGTTTCACGACTATGACGAGCTACTCAATACCCATCGTGGATACGATCCCGGCGCGCTGCCCATGGCGCGAGCACTGGCCAAATCCTTCGCCGCACCGCTGGTGACTTCGACCGTCAGCCGCCTGCTGGTCGACCTCAATCGCTCGCTAGGCCACCCGCAACTTTTCTCGAAGGCGACGCGCCACCTACCCGCGACACGGCGCACGCAGATCATCGAACAGCACTACCTTCCCTATCGCCAGCGCGTAGAAAATCTGGTCAGGCAATCCGTGTTGCTGGGTCGGCGCGTCGTGCATATTTCATCGCACAGCTTCACGCCGGTACTGCACGGCAAGGTTCGTCGCGCCGATGTGGGTCTGCTCTATGACCCCGCTCGGGACGGGGAGGTACAGCTCTGCGCCCGCTGGAAAACCTTGCTCGCGGCAGGTGCTCCCGAGCTTCGGGTACGGCGAAATTACCCCTATGCCGGCAAAGGGGACGGGCTGACCTCGTATCTGCGACAGCGCTTCACAAGCGACGCCTACGTCGGGGTTGAACTGGAGGTCAACCAGAGCATCGTCCTCACCGGAGGGGCACGCTGGGTAGCGCTGCGCGGACTGTTGGCCGATACGCTGCACACGGCATGCGCCACTGAGCCCCCCGAACCCGGCGCTTCTCGCCCGATGGCGAAGTGAACTCATAACCCCCACTTTATTAACCTCACCCTTTGACCTCTCACTGATTGGAGACCCATGATGCAGATTCGCGTTGGCTTTGAAATGATCTACGAGTGCCCGCAACCCACTTCGATGATTTTGAACTTGCACGTCCACCACACTCGCGTGTCCGACCTTGTCGGTCGCGACGACCTCCTGTTCAGCCCGTCGATTCCGACGTTTGCCTATCGCGACAGCTTCGGCAACTGGTGCACCCGCATCGTCGCGCCGCAGGGCAGCCTGCGTATCCAGGCCGACGTGGTGGTGAACGATAGCGGCGTTCCCGACGTGATCGCGCCACTGGCGGAACAGATCGCCGTACCGGACCTGCCCGAGGAAACGCTGCTTTTCCTGCTCGGCAGCCGATATTGCGAAACCGATCGGCTGTCCGAGACGGCGTGGAATCTCTTCGGTCAGGGGCCGACAGGCTGGGGTCGCGTACAGGCCATCTGCGATTTTGTCCATCAGCATATTGAATTCGGCTACGAGCATGCACGCCGCACCCGGACAGCGCTGGAGGCCTACCATGACAAGACCGGCGTCTGTCGCGACTTTACACACCTCGCCGTTGCCTTCTGCCGCTGCATGAATATCCCGGCGCGTTACTGCACCGGTTACCTGGGCGACATCGGCATGCCACCGCCATATGGCACGATGGACTTCGCGGCCTGGTTTGAAGTTTTCCTTGATGGCCGTTGGTACACCTTCGACTCCCGCAACAACATGCCAAGGATAGGCCGGGTGTTGATCGCCCGCGGTCGCGACGCAGCCGACGTCGCGCTGAGCAATACCTTCGGCAACAACACATTGATCAGTTTCAGAGTCTGGACGGACGAGGTCAGCGCCGGCTAGCCAAAACGGCGATCCGCCTCAAGGCCATGAGATGTCTTGCGCACACTGCAATTGCGTTGTGCGCCTATTCATTTAAGGGCTGATACGCTGCGGCAACCACGCCGTCGGCTATGAAGGCCATTCACGGCACAAGCTGATGAGCCAGACTGATAACCTCCGCTTCGCTGGTACCATGTTCCATCACCAGCAAGGGGTCGGGAGTGGTACACCGGCGCATACGCACTGCCATTCCGCCGCCTGCAAAACATTTGCACCGGGCTTGCCGATGCCTGTCACCATCACTTCGTTGAAAACTGCCTGCGGCTCCCAACATTCGGAAAACAGGATTCGGCAAACAGGGCAGGCAACAGATCGAGCTTGTCGAGCAGCGATAGCGCCACCAGCGACTCCGGCGAAACACCCGGCGACACCAGCGCATCGGCAGGTAATTCGATCATCAACGTATTCATGGTGCAACCCTTTGGAAAATAATCATCACTGTAATCTTACCGGAAGCAAACACGTGATTTGGTTCCAATGTTTGTCACCATGTTCAATGATCGCTCTCCATTGCGTCGGCCAGCCGTCCGGCAGCATTTGTATCTCATGGCGGTTTATCGGAATCCAATGGAATAAAAGGCCACTGCCGCTACCGCTACCGCTCCCGCTACGCTGTGTTATCGTGTTGAGGCCATACGAAGAAGACCCATTGGCCAATGATTTCCGCTTACCACACCAAATACTTCGCCTACGAACTGACCCGCCGATGCCCGCTGGATAGCGTTGAGAAGCTGGTCAGTGCGCTCGTCGATGCACAGGTCGATCTCAATCCGCATCAAGTCGACGCGGCCCTGTTCGCCTTCAACTCGCCCCTTTCCAAGGGAGCGCTACTGGCAGACGAAGTGGGCCTGGGCAAGACCATCGAGGCGGGCCTCGTTCTTTCGCAGAAGTGGGCTGAGCGCAAGCGGCGCATTCTGGTCATTACTCCGTCCAACCTGCGCCAGCAGTGGTTTCAGGAACTGACTGAAAAATTCTTCCTGCCCTGCCGCATTCTCGAAGCCAAACCCTATAACGCTGCAATCAGGCTAGGCCAGTTTCGCCCTTTTGAAGTACCCGAAATCGTTATCTGTTCCTACCAGTTCGCCAAGAGCAAGTCAGGCGACGTTCAGGCCTTACCGTGGGACCTGGTGGTAATCGACGAGGCGCACCGGCAGCGCAACGTCTATAAACCGTCGAACGTCATCGCCAACACGCTCAAACTGGCGTTGGCCGGCAAGCACAAGCTGCTGCTCACGGCGATGCCGTTGCAGAATTCCTTGCTGAAACTGTTCGGCTTGGTGAGTTTCATCGACGAACACACCTTTGGCGATCTGAAAAGCTTCCGCGAGCAGTTCGCCAAAGCTTACATCAAGTCCTCGTATAAACGGCTTATTACAGACCATCGAGTTTACTTTGGGAAAGATGGCAGCAGTAAGCCAACTATCAAGCGATTCCTTTCCGAAATCGAAGATGGCGGCGTCATTGCGATGACTACTTGGCATTACTCCGAGGTCGGAGAGAACCGAATTGCTGCACAAGAGGTCAAGTCATTCAAACCCGAAGATCCGTTTGGAACACCCAAGCCCCAGAAACTACTGCAACGAATTCTGGACCATGCTACCAACCCCGGTGACCTCGTCCTTGATTCCTTGGCCGGTACCGGCACCACCGGCGCCGTGGCCCACAAGATGGCTCCCCGCTGGATCATGATCGAACTGGGCGGTATTTCCACTAAATCATGACGCTCCCGTTGCCCGTTCTTGGATCATCAATCTCGGCAAGGCAAACGACCAAACTTTTCTTCTTCGGGACCATTTTTCTCTCGTGCAAAAGACGAGAGTAGCGCAGAATTCACCAGAGTTCACAAGACATATGCATAAGTTGATGATTGTAAACGGCTTTTTTGGTGGGTCAACGACAAGGGCATTTTATGGGGTTTATGCTTTTCGAGTGCAATTGC
>JAYSZS010000320.1:0-8365 GCA_043737935.1 Propionivibrio sp.
GATCGATTGCTCATTGCACAGGCGCAGGACGAGAGAGTGACGCTGCTGACGCGCGATGCGGCACTACTGAAGCTGGGCCTGGATGGGGTAGCCAAGGCCTGATCACTCATTTGGCCCGGTGCCTTGCCCGCACCGGGCTCCGCATCAATCATAGCCGCAGCATACCGGTCTCGTGTTCAGACCGCCAGCCCGGCCAGGGCCGACCCGGCGATGATCAGGATCACCCGGGCTGGCCAGCGCAACAGGGCATACAACGCACCGACTCCGATCAGCAGCGCCGGCCATTCAAAGGGGCCGTGCCAGCCTTGCGGCCAGTACACGTGCCAGGCAAAAAACAGCGCGAGGCTGGCGATGACGCCGACCACGGCGGCGGTGATTCCGTTCAGCGGAGCGGCCAAGTGCACATTGCCGTGCGTCTTTTCGATCAGCGGCGCGCCGAGAAAAATGAAGACGAAGGACGGCAGGAAGGTGAAGAAGGTGACCACCAGCGCGCCGGCTGCTCCTGCGGCAAATAGGTGTTCGCTGCCGAACGGCGGGTGCTGCCAGGCGCCGACAAAGCCGACGAAGGCGGTGACCATGATCAGCGGCCCCGGCGTGCTTTCGCCCAGTGCCAGGCCGTCGATCATCTGCCCGGCGTTGAGCCACTGAAACTGGTCGACGGCGCCCTGAAAGACATAGGGCAGGACGGCGTAGGCGCCGCCGAAAGTGAGCAGCGCGGCTTTGGTGAAGAACCAGCCCATGCGCGTCAGCACGGCCTCCCAGCCGAAGCCTAGGCTCAATGCCGCCAGCGCAGCGCTCCAGAGAACCAGGCCAATACTCAATGTGCGCAGGAAACTGCCGCTGCTGAAACGGGCATGCGCCGGAGTGGGTGAGTTGTCGTCGATCAGCGCCGCGCCATGATTTTGCCCAGTTGATGCCGCATGCGTAGAAACAGCGGCAAAGTGTTGCGGCGCCAGGCGACTGCCGAGCCAGCCGCAGGCCGCGGCGGCGAGAATGATCGCCGGAAAAGGCAGGGCGAAAAAGAAGAGGGCGCAAAATGCGGCGGCAGCTATGGTGGCCAGCCCGGAACTGTGCAGCGTCCGCCAACCAATGCGCCAGGCGGCAAAGGCGACGAGGGCGGTGACCGCCGGCTTGATGCCGTAAAGCAGCCCGGCAATCGCCGGGGTGTTGCCGAAAGCCATGTACAGCCACGACAGTGCGATCAGCAGCAACAGCGAGGGCAGAACGAACAGGCTGCCGGCGGCCAGCCCGCCCCATTTGCCGTGCAGCAGCCAGCCGAGATAGGTGGCCAGTTGCTGCGCTTCCGGACCCGGCAGGACCATGCAGTAGTTGAGCGCGTGCAGAAAACGGCGCTCGGAGATCCAGCGCTTTCTATCGACCAGATCCTGGTGCATGATCGCGATCTGCCCGGCCGGTCCGCCGAAACTGATGAAGCCCAGCCACAACCAGTAGGCGAGGGCTTGAGCGAAGGAAGGGGCGGTTGGTGGCGTGGTGTTGTTCGTGCTCATGGTCGTGTCATGCACTTTGCTTTAAAATCATGCGGGAGCCGGTTTACTGACACTTTAACCTTTCAACTTGGAAACCGCAGTTGAGCGCGACCGCCGCAACACCAAATTTGGCGAGGGTTTGGCCCTCACCCGACCCTTCTCCCGCAGGGAGAGGGGGATTGCACCCTTCTCCCTGCGGGAGAAGGCCGGGGATGAGGGCCTACGATTTTGGCATTACGCTCAACTGTGTTTTTTTGGTTTATGAATACACGCCACCGACGATGCTGAGTATTTTTGGTAACCACAAGCCTGATCAAGGACTCCAGGAACTGGAGAAATTGTCACTGTTCGTCCACCTGAATCGTCGCGAGTTGAAAATCGTCGACGGTTTCATGCACGAGCGCAACTACCTGAAGAACGAAGTGATTTTCGACGAGGGCGAGGAAGGGCAGGCCATTTATTTCATCCGCTCAGGCCAGGTCCTGATTTGCCGTCAGGGTCAGACAGAAAAACCGATTGCCACACTAGAGCGCGGCAATTTTTTTGGCGAACTGGCCCTGCTCGACGATGCACCCCGCTCAGCGCAGGCGCGTGCCGGGGGAAACTGTACGCTGGCGGTTTTTTTTCGTGGCGACTTCCTAAATCTGATGCATTCGCATGCGTTGATCGCCTCGAAAATCGCCCTGCAACTGGCTCGTCACCTCGGTGTACGATTGCGCGGCGCGGTGCATAACGGTCAACAGACCGGACAACACTCGTGATGAAAAGGGAGCGTTATCGTTCGGGTCCGCTCGTCTGGCTGGCGGTCGTCGTGACGACCTGCCTGCTGCTCTTTCTGTTCCAGAAGATTCTCTGGCTGGTGGTGCCTTTCCTGTTGGCACTGATTGGCTATTACCTGCTTTTTCCCTTGCAACAGCGACTGGTGCTTGGCGGCATGTCGCGCGATGCCTCGGCGGTCGTGGTCAGTGGTGGCGCCTTTGTCGTAGCCGGTGTTGTCACCCTGCTGGCCTTCCCGTGGATCAGTTCGCACCTTGTTTCCTGGCAGGTTTCTTCCGCACTTTACATCGAAGGGGGGTTGCGTTTCATTGCCGAGACGCTGGCCTGGGCCGAGCGCAACTATACCTTTGCCGCCAAGGCGCATCTCAGCGATCAGTTAACGCAGCAGATCGGCGAGTTGGGTGAGAAGTTCGCCGGCACTTATCTGACGGCAGCGGCACTGACGGTAGCGGCCTGGCTGCCATCGCTGCTGCTGGCGCCGTTTCTGGCGTATTTCTTCCTGCGCGACGGCTGGCGCTTCAAGATGTTTCTCAGCCGGGCCGTGCCGAATGCTTTTTTCGAACGCACGCTCTATCTGCTCGACCAGGTCGATCATACGGCACGGCTCTATTTTCAGGGCCTGATCAAGCTGACCCTGCTTGATGCGCTGTGTCTGGGTTTCGGGCTTTTGTTGATCGGTGTTTCGGCGCCCTTTGGGCTCGGCCTGCTCACCGCAATTCTGGCCTGGGTTCCGTATATCGGCTCTATTCTGGGTTGTCTGCTGGTCGTGCTGGTGGCGGCCACCGATTTTCCCGGTGATCCGGCGATGGCCTACGCGGCCATCGGCCTGTTCATCTGGGTGCGTCTGCTCGATGATTTCTTTTTCATGCCGATGACGATCGGGCGCAGTCTGAAGTTGCACCCGCTGCTCACGGTGGTGATGATTTTTGTCGGTGGGGCGGTGGCCGGCGTGGCCGGCCTGATGCTGGTGTTGCCGCTGCTGGGCATCGTGATGGTACTCGGCGAAACGATTGGCGAAGTCGTGACCGACCCGCGTTTGCGGGCGCGACATGTTTTTGCCAAGGCTCTGATGCACCGTCAGGCGACCTGCGACCTGCGGCTGTGAGCGCTGGTGAAAGATAGGGGAACCCCCGGAATCCAGAGTAAAATCATTTTATGTCTTATCAAGTACTGGCGCGCAAGTGGCGACCCAAATCTTTTGACAACCTAGTCGGGCAGGAACATGTTGTTCGGGCCTTAACCCATGCCCTGAGCGAAAAGCGCCTGCATCATGCTTATTTGTTCACTGGTACGCGCGGTGTCGGTAAAACCACACTGGCCAGAATCCTGGCCAAATCGTTCAATTGCGAGACGGGTATCACGGCGACCCCGTGTGGCGTCTGTTCGGCGTGCAGCGAAATCGATTCGGGCCGCTTTGTCGATCTGCTTGAAGTCGACGCGGCGACCAATACCAAGGTCGATGAGATGCGCCAGCTTCTTGAAAACGCGGTCTATGCGCCGACGCGCGGCCGTTTCAAGGTCTACGTCATCGACGAAGTGCATATGCTCTCGAATTCTGCGTTCAACGCCATGCTCAAAACGCTGGAAGAGCCGCCGGAACACGTGAAATTCATTCTGGCCACAACCGATCCGCAGAAAATCCCGGTCACCGTGCTGTCGCGTTGCCTACAGTTCAACCTCAAACAGATGACGCCGCAACTAATCGCTACTCATCTCAAGCATATTCTCGGCGTCGAGTTGATCAGCGCCGAACCCGCTGCGCTCAACCTGCTCGCGCGTTCGGCGGCCGGCAGCATGCGCGACGCCCTCTCGCTGCTCGACCAGGCAATTGCCCACGGCGCCGGCAAGGTCGAGGAAGCGCAGGTGCGCGAGATGCTCGGTACGGTCGATCTGGATTACCTGTTTTCCATTCTTGATGCGCTGCTCGCCGGCGACGCAGCCGGTATGTTGCAGGTGGCCGACACCATGGTCACGCGCAGCCTGTCGTTCGATCTGGCCTTGCAGGAACTGGCCAGCCTGCTGACCCGGCTGCAAGTGGCTCAACTGGCGCCGCAGGCGCTTGCTGACGATCTGCCCGAACGGGCGCGCATTCTGGAGATGGCGGCGCGACTCGATCCTGAGTTCGTTCAACTGGCCTATCAGATCGCCGTGCATGGCCGCAAGGAACTGCCCCTGGCCCCCGACGATCAGGCCGGTTTTGTCATGACGCTGTTGCGTCTGCATGCTTTCCGTCCGGCGCTGGCCGGCGCTGCGGCCAGGCCTGGCCCGGTATTCTGTGCGGCGCAGGAGCGCCCGGTGCGCTTAACCGCGATGGAGCCGAGGCAGGAGAATACTTCACCGGCGAGCAGTGTGCAGGCGTTTGATTCCGCGCGGGGCGCATCCGGGCTATCGTATGCGCCCTTGGCGGCAGTGGCACCAGCCACCGTTGCAAGTACAGCGGTTGAATCGCCTGTAGAGAACGGCAACTGGCACGCGATTCTGGCCGCACTCAAACTGGGCGGAATGGCACGAGAACTCGGGCAGCACTGCGAGTTACGCCGCATCAACGGGGCGCAGATTGTCCTGTGTCTGTCGCCGATACATCGCCATTTGCAAATGAAACCCGCACAGGACAAGTTGCAGCAGGCGCTCTCGACGTATTATGCCCGACCCCTGCACTTGGTGATCGAACTCGAGGCGGTGGCCGGCGATACACCCGCCGTAGTCGCCCAGCGTCAGCGCAACGAGCGGCAGGATCGTGCGGTGGCGGCCGTCGAGCAGGACGACTTCGTGCGCGAGGTCATCGAACTGTTTGACGCGACACTGATTGAATCTTCCATAAAACCCGTTTAATTCTTTTCGAGGTAAGCAAGATGATTAAAGGCGGAATCGCCGGCCTGATGAAACAGGCTCAGCAAATGCAGGAAAACATGAAGAAGGCGCAGGATGACCTCGCCAAGCTTGAAGTTGAGGGCGAGGCCGGTGCCGGGATGGTCAAGGTAAAGATGACCTGTAGCCACGAAGTGCGTCGCGTCGCGATCGATGCGTCGGTGATGGATGATCGGGAGATGCTCGAGGATCTGGTAGCGGCCGCCTTGAATGACGCCATGCGCCGGGTTGAACAGGTCTCCCACGAACGCATGTCCGGCTTCACCGCCGGCCTCAATCTGCCGCCCGGGATGAAGTTGCCGTTCTGATGACCACGCCGTCGAGCCTCGAATCCCTGATCGAGGCGCTGCGTTGTCTGCCGGGGATCGGCCCGAAATCGGCACAGCGTATGGCTTACTACCTCATGCAGCATGACCGCCCCGGTGCCCGGCACCTGGCCGATGCCTTGCAGCTTGCGCTCGCTGCGCTGCGCCACTGTCAGCGCTGCAATACCTTTACCGAAGCCGAGATTTGCGAGCGTTGCCGGTCAGGCAAGCGCGACGCCAGTTTGCTGTGCGTTGTCGAAACGCCGGTCGATATGAATATGATGGAGCAGACGCATGCCTATTCCGGGCTGTATTACGTGCTGATGGGGCGGGTTTCGCCGCTCGATGGCATCGGTCCGCGTGAATTGCAACTCGATCAGTTGCTGGCGCGTGCCGGTGATGGCGAGGTACAGGAAGTCATTCTGGCTACTAATTTTACCAATGAAGGTGAAGTCACGGCTCATTACCTGACGGAAATGCTGAAAAGCCGTCGCATTCGCGTTTCGCGCATTGCGCGCGGCGTTCCCGTCGGCGGTGAACTGGAATACGTCGATGCCGGAACGCTGGCACAGGCCGTTCGCGAGCGAAGATCGCTGACAGAATAAGTATTTGGCATTTTGCCCCTTCAATCCGGCAAATAATTAGCGTATAATTTCATCTTCGGTTTTCATCATTGGTTATTTCGTTCTGAGGATCGGCACGATGAGTACAGAAAGCAAAATGGATTGCGGCAGACGGCGATTGATAATCGCTACTGCGGCTGTTGGCGGGGCAGGGGCAGTGGTTGCAATGGTGCCTTTTCTCTCCAGCATGTTGCCGTCCGAACGGGCCAAAGCCGCGGGCGCGCCGGTTGAAGTCGATATTGGCAGTGTCGGTCCCGGCCAAATGATCACCGTCGAGTGGCGTGGCAAGCCGGTATGGGTGTTCAACCGGAATCAGGAGATGCTCGACACCTTGCCCAAATTGGATGGCGTATTGGCCGATCCCAAGTCTGAAGTCGATCTTCAGCCCGCCAATTGCAAAAATGTGACACGCTCGATCAAGCCGAATGTTCTGGTCGCTGTCGGTATTTGCACGCACCTCGGCTGCTCGCCAAGTTCCAAGTTCCAGCATGGTCCCGCCGACGGCATGGCGGCTGACTGGGTCGGCGGCTTCCTGTGCCCCTGTCACGGTTCAACGTTTGACTTTGCCGGTCGTGTTTTCAAGAGCATGCCGGCTCCGAGCAACCTTGAAGTACCGCCGCATACGTATCTCACCGATACGCGCATCCTGATCGGCGAAGACAAGAAGGGGGCGTAAGCCATGGCTTCAAACACCAACTACGAAAAGTACAAGTCCGACGGTTCCCTGCAGGGTAACTTGCTCGAATGGGTTGACGCACGCTTCCCGGCGACCTCGATGTGGCGTGGCCATCTTTCGGAGTATTACGCACCGAAGAACTTCAACTTCTGGTACTTCTTCGGCGGTCTGGCGATGTTGGTATTGGTGATCCAGATCGTTACCGGGATTTTCCTGGTGATGTTCTACAAGCCCGATGCGTCGCTTAACGCCGATGGAATTCCGGTGGCGTTTGCCAGTGTCGAATACATAATGCGCGACGTGCAGTGGGGGTGGTTGATCCGTTACATGCATTCAACCGGTGCTTCAGCCTTCTTTGTCGTCGTCTATCTGCACATGTTCCGCGGTATGTTATATGGATCCTACCGTAAGCCGCGTGAGCTGATCTGGGTTTTTGGTTCCATGATCTTCCTGTGCCTGATGGCTACATCGTTCATGGGCTATTTGCTTCCCTGGGGACAGATGTCGTTCTGGGGGGCCCAGGTCATCGTCAACCTTTTCTCCGCCATCCCGCTGATCGGCGAGCCGCTTTCGATCTGGATTCGCGGCGATTTCGTGATTGGTGACGCGACGCTGAATCGCTTCTTCTCCTTCCATGTCATCGCTCTGCCGCTCGTCATACTTGGCCTGGTTGCAGCGCACATCATGGCGCTCCATGAAGTCGGCTCGAACAATCCGGACGGTATCGAGATTAAGCAGAATCTCGATGCCAAAGGTATTCCGCTCGATGGTATTCCGTTCCACCCCTATTATTCGGTGAAGGACATTGTCGGTGTCGTGGTTTTCATGATCGTCTTTTCGATCATCGTCTTCTTCGCACCCGAAGGCGGCGGCTACTTCCTTGAGTACAACAATTTCTTCCCAGCCGATCCGCTGAAGACCCCGCTGCACATCGCGCCGGTCTGGTATTTCACTCCGTCTTACTCGATCCTGCGCTCGATGGTGTGGCCGCTGTTCGGGCTGGATGCGAAATTCTGGGGAGTCGTGGCGATGGGTGCTTCGGTGGTGATTATTGCTTTCCTGCCCTGGCTTGACCGGGCTCCGGTCAAGTCGATCCGTTACCGTGGCCCGATCTACAAGACCTTCCTATCGGCGTTTGTTATTTCTTTCCTGATACTCGGTTACCTGGGTACGCTGCCGCCGTCCCCGATGGGTCAGATCGTCTCGCAGATTTGCAGCCTCATCTATTTTGGCTTCTTCCTGCTGATGCCCTGGTACTCGAAAATTGACAAGTGCAAACCTGTACCGGAAAGGGTGACCTTCAAATGATAGCGAACCCCATGAAGAAATTCCTGCTGGCGCTCCTGTTTGTACCGGTTACGGCATTTGCCGCGAGCGCGCAACATCTCGACCGGGCACCCAATGTACAGGGCGACCCGGCTGCTCTGCAGAGCGGTGCCAGGACATTCGTAAACTATTGTCTGAACTGTCACGGCTTGAGTTTTGTGCGTTACAACCGTTTGCTTGAGCTCGGTTTGACCGAGCAGCAGGTCCGCGAAAACCTGATGTTTACCGCCGACAAGATTGGTCAGCCGATGCGTGTAGCCGCACGACCAGCCGAGCAGAAGCAGTGGTTCGGTGCAGCACCCC
>JAYSZS010000321.1:0-3615 GCA_043737935.1 Propionivibrio sp.
GTCGGGGGGCAAGGGCTTGCCGTGGCCGACGTCGCAGAAGGGGCAACGGCGCGTGCAGATGTCGCCGAGAATCATGAAGGTGGCGGTGCCGCGCCCGAAGCATTCGCCGATGTTCGGGCACGCGGCTTCCTCGCACACGGTGTGCAGTTTCTGCTCGCGCAACATCTTCTTGATCTCGCCGAAGCGACCGGCGTCGTTGCCGGCCTTGACGCGAATCCACGCCGGTTTGCGCAGCGGTTCAATGGCCGCAATGACCTTGATCGGGATGCGCGCCGTTTTCAGTTCGCCCTTCTGCTTGACGCCGGCGACCTTGCCGACCGCTTTGCCCGATTGCGTATTCTGCTGCTCGCTCATGCTTACTCCAGTTGTTGCGTAAGGTGCCTCACCAGTGCTTCCGCCGCTTGCGTGTGCGTTATCGCAATCCCCAGATCGCGCGTCTGCGTAACCGCCATGCCGGCATAGCCACAAGGGTTGATCGCGGCATAGGGCGACAGGTTCATATCGACGTTCAAACTGACCCCATGATAGCAGCCGTTCTTCTTGACGCGCAGCCCGAGCGCGCCAATCTTGGCTACTGTCCCACCGTGGTCGACATAGACGCCGGGAGCGCCGTCCAGCCGCCTTGCGCTGACGCCGTGTTCGGCCAGCAGGTCGATGACCGACTGCTCGATGCGGGTGACCAGTTCGCGCACCTTGAGGCCGCGTCGAGCCAGATCGAGCAGCAGATAAACCACCACCTGGCCGGGGCCGTGGTAAGTGATCTGCCCGCCGCGATCGATCCTGATCAGCGGAATCCCGTTCTCTGCAAGCCGGTGCTCGGGTTTGCCCGCCTGCCCGAGCGTGTAGACCGGCAGATGCTCGCAGACCCACAGTTCGTCGACGGTTTCTGCGTTGCGGGTGGCGGTGAAATCGAGCATTGCCCGCCAGGTCGCTTCGTAGTCGGCGAGGCCGAAATGGCGGACAGCGAGGCACGCGGAGTCAGGAGCCAGGAGCGAACCCGCCACCTTCCGGTGGCGGGCTGTCTCCTCGCTGCTCACGCTTGACCCCTCACTAAAGAACCACTTTAACCAGCAGGTGACTACTTAATTCTTGATAGAGCGCGTCGAGCTGGAGCCTGGACGTGGCGTTAATGGTGCACGTCAGGCTGACGTATTTGCCGCCGCTCGACGCGCGCATCTCCATCGATGCGCCGTTGAAATCCGGGGCATGGGAAAGCACGACTTCGAGTACCGCCTGCGCCAGCGCATCGTTGGACAGACCCATGATCTTTAGCGGAAAGGCGCAGGGGAAATCGAACAGGGTGTCCGCTTGGGGCATCTTATCAGGCATCGGCACGGCGTATTACCTCGTCGCTGCGCTCGAGCGACGAAACCCTGGTCTCAGCGAGTGGCAGAAAGTGGTGGTCGAGACAGGCGCTCATGACTGTTAGTTGAACCACAGCCGCACAGTATCAATGGCTCGACCAAAAATATTGGCAACCGGCACGCCTTCGATGGCAACGACCGGATAGTCGCCAAACGGCTTGCCGTCGATACTCACCTTCATCGTACCGACCACCTGGCCCTGCGTCACCGGCGCCATCATCGGCTGTTGCGAAACGAGTTCGGTCTTGATGCGTGACGCATAGCCCTTGGGTACGGCGAGGATGAAGTCGCTGGTGAAACCAGCTTTGAGCGTTTTCTCCGTTCCTTTCCAGATTTTGAGGTTGGATACCGCCTGGTCCTTGGCATAGAGCTGCACAGCATCGTAGAACTGGAAGCCGAAGTTGAGCAGCTTGAGCGACTCCTGCGTGCGCACACCGTCGGAGGCCGTACCGAGTACGACCGACAGCAGGCGGCGCGACCCACGCTTTGACGAGGAAATCAGACAATAGCCGGCGGCTTCGGTATACCCGGTTTTTACGCCATCGACCGTCGGATCGAGCCACAGCAGACGGTTGCGGTTGGGCTGGGTGATGTTGTTGTAGCGGAATTCCTTGAGCGAGTAGTACTTGGCGTAGTCCTCCGGAAAGTCGCGGATCAGGGTTCCGGCCAGGATCGCCAGATCGCGCGCCGTGGTGAAGTGCTGCGGATCGGGCATGCCGGCCGAGTTGCGGAAGTTGCTCGCCTTCATTCCCAGGCGCTGCGCCTCGCGATTCATCATCTGCGCGAAGTTGTCCTCGCTGCCGGCAATCGCTTCGGACAGCGCAACGCAGGCGTCGTTGCCGGATTGCACGATCATGCCCTTGATCAGATCTTCGACCTTCACCTGCGTGTCGACCTGGATGAACATGCGCGAGCCTTGTGCCTTCCAGGCCTTCTCGGACACGGTAACCATCTGGTCGATCTTGATCGTTCCCTGCTTGAGCGCGGAGAAGGTGAGGTAGGCGGTCATCAGCTTGGTCAGCGAAGCCGGCTCAATCCGTTCGTCGGGCGCCTGCGAAGCGAGTTCTTGCCCGGAACCGGATTCGATGAGCAGCCAGGATTTGGCGGCCAGTGCAGGCGGAGTCGGCATCTGTTGGGCAAAGGCCAGCACCGGGAGCAGAAGCAGTGCGAGAAAAAGCGATTGAATCTTGCGCATGGGGAACCGTAATGTTGTTGAAAACCGCGATTATAACAAGCGACAAGCTGGCCCCCACCGTGTGCTCCTTGAGCGATTTTGTAACGGCCAGAGCAAAAGTCCAAAAGCTCAGGCGGGATAGCCCTACGGGCTTACAGGATTATCGCCAGACGTTTGGCTTGAAAGAAGCCCCCTGGCCGTCGTGGCAAATTTCACCCCGGCCTTTAAGACGTGACTGGAACAGCCCAACATTACCGAACGTCTGAATGGGCAGACACTTCTGCCTGTGCAGGTAGTGGACAGATTACTTTGAACCGCTAGCCCGACATCTTTCGGTAAAGCTACTGCTGGCTCTCAAGAAACTTGGAATGATCACCAGCAACCGCTTAATCCTCCGCAGAATGAAGGAAGAACGGGGCATGGCAAGGTCTATGTGCCTTGTAGACAGCGATGACGGCTAGAGACGTTTCAGATTCAAGAGCGCAAGCTGACCACTTATAGTGAGGATATTGCCAAGTTGGAAGGGTGGATCGAGGAAAACCTAACCGGGCAGAAGAGATTGCCCGGTGTTGGTTAAAAGCCGAGTCGATCGTGCCAGTAACCGGGCTTCTGCATCAAGTGCGGCACCGCCACGACAATCACTTCCGTTTTCAGCACCTCGTAGATAAAGGCGTAGGGAACCGGTGAAAACGACATTGCCGGTATGGCGGTTCAACTGGGTGTCATGCCAACGGATGCTCTTCAATCAGATTACGAACATCCAAGGCTTCGTTCTTGAAGGAAACAGCTAGTTGCGGGTTAATCGCTTTGTAGTAGGCGGTTGCGGCCCGTAATTCAACCCGCGCCAAGGGGAGGAATCGCAACTTCACTGAAGGCTGGCTTCCAGTTCCGCAAAGACATCATCGGCGTCGATTGCTTCTACTTTACCGGCCTTGTACTCAGCCATGCGAGCAGAGGCTTCCTTGCTCCATGCCTTGTTCCACTGTTCGTCCGGTGTAGAAAGCAAAGTCAGAATTCCTTCGACCAAAACAAGCTTCTCCGTTGCGGAGAGCTTCACCGCTTCATCCAGAATTGATT
>JAYSZS010000322.1:0-17770 GCA_043737935.1 Propionivibrio sp.
CACTGCCGCCAGAGTTCCCGCCGCTGCTCAATCAACTGCTTTACAAGCCCGACCGCAATCGCTTCGAAACCAGGGCGCTCGAAGTCGCGTGTGCCGAGACCGGTCTGTCCGCCTTGCACCTTCTGGTCAAATGCGGCGCCATCCGTTCGGCGTACGATTACCACCTGCAGCGTTTTCTGATCGAGTACTTCCCGCGCGGTACTGAATTCCCGGCCACCGAGATCCCTTTGCTGCCCGCCGGCTTGCCACGCGCCAGTGTTCAAGCCTTCTCGATCGACGATGCGGCGACCACCGAGATTGACGACGCCTTCTCGCTGCAAACGCTGCCCGGGCTGGGCTGGCGTGTGGGTATTCACATCGCGGCGCCCGCTTTGGGATTTGCCCCAGGTTCGCCGCTCGATGTCATGGCGCGCGAACGACTATCCACCGTGTACATGCCGGGCAGCAAGATCACCATGCTGCCGCCAGCGGCGGTCGAGAACTTTACATTGTCGGCCGGTCGCGATTGCCCCGCCGTCTCACTTTACCTGACGGTGTCACCCGAATTCGAGATCGTGGCGCACGAATCGCGGGTCGATATTGTACCGATCGTTGCTAACCTGCGCCACCACGACATCGAGCCCTTGTTCAACGAGCAGACGCTGGCCGCCGGATTGCCCGCGATCCTGCCTGCGAGCTTGCCCCAGCTCCCGTTTCGCGATGAACTCTATACTCTCTGGCACCTGGCCAATGCCTGCGAAGGCCGACGCGGCAAGCCCTCGGCGATGCACGGCAACACCGACTACAACTTTGCCATCGAAGGCGATCTGGCCGATGCCGAAAGCTGCCGGGTGGGCATCAGCGAACGCCGGCGCGGCAGCCCGCTCGACAAGCTGGTCGCCGAACTGATGATCGTCGCCAACAGTACCTGGGGCGGCCTGCTCGCTGAAAAAGGCATACCGGCAATCTACCGCGCCCAGTCCGGCGGCAAGGTGCGAATGACGACCTCGCCGCAGCCGCACGATGGGCTGGGCGTCGCACAGTACGCCTGGTCGTCCTCACCCTTGCGCCGCTACGTCGACCTGCTTAACCAGTGGCAACTGATCGCCTGCCTGAACGGCGAGACGCCGCACTTCAAAGCCCAATCGGACGCCTTGTTTGCCGCCCTGCGCGACTTCGAACTGACCTACGGCGCCTACGCCGAATTCCAGCGCGGCATGGAACGTTACTGGTGTCTGCGCTGGTTGCGTCAGGAGCAAGTACTCACCATCGACGCCACCCTCCGGCGCGATAATCTGGTCAAGCTCGACCACCTGCCGCTGTTTCAGCGCGTACCGTCCGCGCCCGCGCTGAAAGCGGGCCAACGCCTCCGTCTATCGATCGAAACGCTCGATTACCTGACGCTCGATCTGGGCTGCCGCTTCATCGAGACGCTCGATCTGGCCGTGACGGCTGACGCCGCCAGCGAAACTGACGAAGCGCTGGAGGCAATCGACTGACGTGAGCCGCACTTTCCGAAAATCCTCGGCTCCACCGGCCAGCGAACGCACTCTTTGGTTGGCGATCGGCGTCTCGGTGTTTTTGCACGCGGCGCTGTTGTCTCTTCACTTCAAATTTCCTAAGGCCTCACGCGCCTTTCAGGATCCGGGGCTAGACGTCATCCTGGTTAACAGCAAGTCGTCCCGCAAACCGACCAATGCACAGGCGCTGGCTCAGGCCAACCTCGACGGCGGCGGCAACACCCACGACAACCGGCGCACCAGGACACCGTTGCCGCCCTCGGACAGGCAGCAGAGCGGTAGTGAGCTGGAACAGACCGAAAAGCGCGTGCAGGCGCTCGAAGCACAGCAGCAGCGATTGCTGACGCAGACGCAAAGCAAGGGAACGCTGGCTCCGAGAACCGGCGATGAGGCGCAGCCGGAACCCACCCGAAGCGTGAGTGGCCGTGAACTGGCGAACAGCGCACTGGAGATGGCACGCCTGGAAGGCGAAATCGCCAGGGATAGCGATGAGTACAACAAGCGGCCACGCAAGAAGTTCATCGGCACGCGCACCGACGAATATCGCTTTGCCCAATACATCGAAGACTGGCGATTGAAGGTCGAACGCGTCGGTACGCTCAATTATCCGGAAGCAGCCAAAGGCAAACTCTATGGCGTGCTGGTTCTTTCGGTGACCATCAAGAGTGACGGCACGGTCGACAAGGTCGACATCAACCGTTCGTCCGGCCACCGGATTCTCGACGATGCGGCGCGACGCATCGTGACCATGGCCGGCCCCTACGCCGTCTTTCCTGCGGATATTCGACGCGACACCGACATTCTCGTGATCACCCGCAACTGGAATTTCACCAGCAACAATCAGCTTGAGACCAAAGCGCGCTGAGGCCTCGACCATGACGGATCGTTACTGCGTTTTCGGCAACCCCATCGGCCACAGCAAATCGCCGCTCATCCATTCCGCTTTTGCTCGCCAGACCGGTGAGGACATCGGTTACTCGGCCATCCTTGCGCCGCTCGACGGCTTTGCCGCCAGCGTACACGCCTTCGTCGCGGCCGGTGGGTGCGGAGCCAATGTCACGGTTCCGTTCAAAGAACAAGCCTGGCAACTGGTGAGCTGCCGCACAGCGCGCGCCGAGCTGGCCGGTGCGGTCAATACGCTGGTTTTTGGCAACGTGGGCGCCGTGGGCGACAACACCGACGGCGCCGGCTTGTTGCGTGACATCACGCTCAATCTGCGCTGCCCGCTGCTGGCCAGGCGCGTTCTGCTGCTCGGAGCGGGAGGTGCGGCGCGCGGCGTCAGCGGCCCGCTGCTCGACGCCCGGCCGGCCAGGCTGGTCATCGCCAACCGCACGCTCACCAGGGCGCATGCACTGGCCAAGCACTTTGCCCCGCTCGGTGCCGTTACCGGCTGTGACTACTCCGAACTGGCCGGCCAGTCCTTCGACATCGTCATCAACGCAACTTCAGCCAGCCTGGGCGATGCCTTGCCGCCCCTGCCCTCCGGCCTCTTTGCTGCCGGCAGTTTGGCCTACGAGATGATGTATGGCCGCGAGGATACCCCCTTCCTGGCGTTTGCCCGAGAGCAGGGGGCACAGCAACTTGCCGACGGGCTGGGCATGCTCGTCGAACAGGGCTCAGAATCCTTTTATGTCTGGCGCGGTGTGCGTCCGGAAGTTACCCCCGTGCTCGCCATGCTAAGGAATAGCGGCGCGTGAGGCCGTCCCTGCCATGGCTATTGCACTGGCTAAATCGGCTGCTCCTCGGACTGTTTGGCCTGCTGCTGCTTTACCATTTCTGGTTGTTTGGCTGGGTGCTGTGGTGGAATTGGGCAAACCCCGAGAGCACGCATTTCATGGAAATCCGGCTTGCCGAATTGCAGGCGAAAGACCCTAAAACTCAACTGAAAAAGCAGTGGGTCAGCTATGGGAAAATCTCGAACCACCTCAAGCGAGCCCTGATCGTCTCGGAAGACGGTCTGTTTATAAATCATGAAGGATTCGACTGGGACGGCATCCAGAAAGCCATCGAGAAAAACCAGAAGAAGGGCAAGATCGTTGCCGGTGGTTCGACCATCTCGCAGCAACTGGCCAAAAACCTTTTTCTGACGCCTTCGAAAACCACTTGGCGCAAGGCCGAGGAAGTCATCATTACGCTCATGCTCGAAGCTGTGTGGAGCAAGCAGCGCATCTTCGAGGTTTATCTTAACGTCATCGAATGGGGGGACGGCGTGTTCGGCGCCGAAGCAGCAGCACGGCACTATTTCGGCATCAGTGCAGCGCAACTTTCCGCCGAGCAGGCAGCGCGACTGGCCGGCATGGTGCCGAGCCCGCGTTTCTATGACCGCAACCGCAGCGCACCGGGATTGACCAGAAAAACGCAGGTGATTCTAGGCCGCATGCCGTCTGCCCAAATTCCCTGAGCAAGACCAACAGCACTCAACAAAGTTCTTGCAACGCAAAGAGCGCAGAGAATAAGCAATGGTCTGCCATTGCACCTGTTGACGCTGCAGGAACTCCACGCCCCAGGATCGGATGCGCTACGCTGGATGTTTGATGCGGCAATACTGTTTTTGACTTCGGTCACTTCGCTTCAGCGTGCTAAAATCTTTGCCTGTTTGACGCGCCGCAGCACTGGGGGATCAGCCCGATGAATGAAGAAAAAAAACTGGATAACCTGGGCCATGTGAGGGCATTGATCGCCAAGCACAAGCTGGTGGAAGAACTCGTTCATCGTCAGGATATGCCGCGCCACGATCTCGTGGAAGGCGTGGTACACAAACAAAATCTGGCTGGACTGCGCTCCCTGCTTGAGCGCATTCCTCTGGTCGAGATTGCCGGGATCATTGAAGCGCTGGCGCCTGAAGATCGCCTGCTGGTCTGGTACGAGGTGCGCGAGGAACGTGGCGAATCGATCCTTGAAATTCTCTCCGACGAAGTGCGCCAGGACCTGATCGGCGACAGTCATTACCGCAACGAAAAAACCACCGTCAGTGCCTTCGAGTTGCGTAATGGCCGGCTCAGCCAGATCAGCGTCCATACCCCCTACGACCTGAAAAGCCTGAAGCCGATCTGGGTCGACCTGGTGGCTCCGACGCCGGAGATTCGGGTGTGGGTTGGCCGGTTTTTTGATGTCCAATTGCCGAATCCGAGCAACCTGACCGATCTCGAGGCGAGCGCACGCTTCTACGTCGAGGATAACAGTGAAATTCACCTGCACTCCGACTTCCTGCTCGATACCAAAGAGGGATCGCGCAACGTGGCGGTGGCGCTGATTCTGCACCGCGATATCCTGTTTACCGTGCGTACCGAAGAACTGCCGGTCTTCCGCCTGCAACGCCTCCGTGCCCGTACGCAACCCGGTTACGTTACCGATGGCAAGGATGTTCTGCTCGACCTTTATGCCGCCGATGCCGAATATTCGGCCGATGCGCTGGAGGATGTTTATGCGGCACTGGAGGATGTCAGCAAGCATGTGCTGGGCACCGAAGTTACCGACACGGAAGCGGCCAAGATTCTGGCCGACATCGCCCGTGAGGAAGACCTGAACGGGCGTATCCGGCGCAACGTTCACGACACCCGGCGCGCGGTTTCCTTCCTGACCCGTGGCAAGTTCCTCAACGCCGATCAACTGGAAGACGCGAGGCAGATTCTGCGCGACATCGAATCGCTCGACGGGCACACCTCGTTCTTGTTCGGAAAGATTAACTTCCTGATGGATGCCACGGTCGGTTTCATCAACATCAACCAGAACAAGATCATCAAGATATTCTCCGTGGCCTCAGTCGCCATGCTGCCGCCGACACTGATTGCCAGCATTTACGGCATGAACTTCAAGGTCATGCCCGAGCTTGACTGGGGTTATGGCTACCCGTTTTCATTGGTACTGATGTTCGTTTCCGTCGTCGTTCCTTTCTGGTTCTTCAGGAAAAAGGGCTGGCTACGCTAGTCGAAAACCGGGGCAGCGACAGATCATGTTGTGGTGCAGCTTGCTTTGGCCCAAGTAACGAATACGTTTTAACCCGGAGGTCCCCTTGAGTTTCCTGCCCTTGCCGGCAACGCTGTTGCCGCCCGATCATCCACAGCGCGCCTTGCTCGCCGCCGAGGTTCTGGCGCGCGTGCCGGAGCCGCTCTCGGCACCGTGCCGGGCCACTTATGTGGCGGTGCGCATCGATGCCGAGGCGCTTGATGCCGAATTGGCGCACATCGCCGCACTGTGCGCCAGCCAGGAGATGGAACCGCCACCCGAGCACGCCACCCACTGGTCCGTAGCGCTTGGTGCGCTGCGCCTGAAGTGGGAGCGCCATGGCGAGTTTTCGAGCTACACCTTTTTTACGGATGGGCTGAGCCCCAGGCCCTTCAGCGAACCGGCGGCTGCGCTGCTGCCGTCGGGCTGGCTGGCCGCCGTGCCGGGGCAGACGGTGTTCGCCGCCCATGCCAAACTGGTGGTGGCCCAGGTGCAGAGCGACGGCGCCGCAGCAATACCCTCGGCCGAACAGCTGTCCACCCATTTCGGACAGCACATGGTGGTTGGTGCGCGCATCGGCGATGGCGCCGGCCTGGCGTTCACCGATTTCGTGATCCATGACGAAGGCTTTGCCCGATTTCTGCTTCAGGACAAGGACATGACCGCGCGTTCGGCCGGCCGGATGCTGCAGCGGTTGTTTGAGATCGAGGCCTACCGCATGATGGCACTGCTGGCGCTGCCGGTAGCACGTGAGCTGTGGCCACGGTTGATGACGATCGAGCGTACGCTGGTCGGGCTGATCGAACGTATCGCCCGCGACGCCAGCGAGGACGAGGATTTGCTGCATCGGTTGACGGCGTTGGCTACCGAGGTGGAAAGTGCACTGTCCGCCAGCCAGTTTCGCTTTGGTGCCAGCCGCGCCTACCATGCGCTGATCACCACTCGCATTGGCGAATTGCGCGAACAGCAAATCCGCGGCCTGCAGAATTTCGACGAGTTCATGACCCGGCGGCTGAGCCCGGCCATGGCCACCTGCGCCACGGTGTCGCAGCGGCTGGGCGACCTGTCGGACCGGGTGGCCCAGGCCAGCACCCTGTTATCGACCCGGGTAAACATCCTTCGCGAGCGCCAGAATCAGGAGCTGCTGGCCGCCACCGCGCGCCGCGGCGCGCTGCAGCTCAAGCTGCAACAGACCGTCGAGGGGCTGTCGCTGGCCGCCATCGTTTACTACCTGACGGGCTTGCTCGGTTACGGCGCCAAGGCGCTGAAGACCCTCGGTCTGCCAATCTCGCCCGATCTGGTCACCGGTGCTGCGATTCCGGTTCTTGCTCTGGTCGGGTTGCTGCTGTTGCGGCGCGCACGCCGCCACAGGGGTCAGGACCCCGATGCGGGGGCCGCGTAGCGCATTCAATGCGGTGGATTCTCAATGGGCTTTCAGAATCTCTGGGGAATCGGTTATCGCTCCAAGGCTGGCGCTGCCCACCTGTCTGGCGTATTTGGCCAGCACGCCGCGGGTATAGCGCGGCACCGGGGGCGACCAGGCTGCGCGCCGGCGGGCGATTTCAGGTTCGGCAACTTCGAGCTGGATCAACTGACGATGCGCGTCGATGGTGATCGCATCGCCCTCCTCGACCAGCGCAATCGTTCCGCCGACGGCAGCCTCGGGCGCGACATGCCCGACGACCAGGCCCCAGGTACCGCCAGAGAAGCGTCCGTCGGTAATCAGGCCGACCGTTTTGCCAAGCCCCTTGCCGACAATCGCCGCTGTCGGCGCCAGCATCTCGCGCATGCCGGGGCCGCCTTTCGGCCCTTCGTAGCGGATGACGAGTACATCCCCGGGACGGATGTGGTCGGCCAGGATTGCCGTGAGCGCCTCCTCCTCGGAATCGAAGACTCGCGCCGGGCCGGTAATGACCGGATTGGACAGTCCGGTGATCTTGGCTACACAGCCTTCGCTAGCGAGATTGCCACGCAGGATCGCGAGGTGGCCCTGAGCGTAGAGCGGCGCGGCGAAGGCCCGGATCACCTCCTGACCGGGCCGTGGGGCGGCCGGGATATGCGCCAGCGTCTCGGCGATGGTTTGCCCGCCGATCGTCATGCACTCGCCGTCGAGCAGCTGGTGTTCGAGCAGCATTTTCATCACCTGCGGAATACCGCCGGCCCGGTGCAGATCGGTAGCGACATAGCGCCCCGAGGGTTTAAGGTCGCAGATGACCGGCACCTTGCGGCGCACCCGCTCGAAATCGTCGAGGTTCCACTTGACGCCTGCGGCATCGGCGATCGCCAGGAAGTGCAGCACCGCGTTGGTGGACCCTCCGACCGCCATGATCACGGCAACGGCGTTCTCGATGCTGGCGCGCGTGATGATGTCGCGCGGGCGCCGTCCGGCGCGAATCGCGGCCATCAGTGCCTGCGCCGAAGCGGCGCTGGAATCGGCCGTTTCACTATCCTCGGCGGCCATTGTTGACGAGCCCGGCAGGCTCATGCCGAGCGCTTCGAAGGCCGAGGACATGGTGTTGGCGGTATACATGCCGCCGCAGGAACCACTGCCGGGGCAGGCATTGCGTTCGATACCGAGCAGATCTTCCGCCGACAGCGTGCCGGCCGCATGCTGCCCGACCGCCTCGAAGGCCGAGACGATGGTCAGATCCTGCCCCTTCCAGTGTCCCGGTTTGATGGTGCCGCCATAAACGAAAATGGCCGGGATATTCAAGCGTGCGATGGCGATCATCGCGCCCGGCATGTTCTTGTCACACCCGCCCAGCGCCAGAACGCCGTCAAGGCTCTGGCCGAGGCAAACGGTCTCGATCGAATCGGCGATGACCTCGCGCGATACGAGCGAGCATTTCATACCCTCGGTTCCCATCGAGATGCCGTCCGAGATGGTAATGGTGCCGAACACCTGCGGCATGGCGCCGGCCACCTTCAACGCCGCTTCGGCGCGTTGTGCCAGCACATCGAGGCCGCTGTTGCAAGGGGTGAGGGTCGAATAGCCGTTGGCAATGCCGACAATCGGCTTGTCGAAGTCGGCGTCGGCGAAGCCGACCGCGCGCAACATGGCGCGGTTGGGTGTGCGGGCGAGTCCGGCGGTAATCGTACGACTGCGGTGGTTGTCGGCCATGAGCTAGCTCCCGAGGTTGTGGCGTTGCTGACTATTACTGCCCGAATGCTCTACGGACACTGTGTCAATCAGGGACAAACATCGATGATAGCCTGTTTGGCGTGTCATGGATTGCACGTGTTGCAGCGACCCGGGTCGGCATAAGGCGGGTCGTTGCGCTGGTGATTGACACGGTAAGCGCATTTGAGACAACCATGAACTTCGCAAAGTATCTCGCTGGTCGGCGCACCGCACTCATGACACGGCAACCCGCCGACGCGCTCGACAATCCAGAATCCCGGAATTGAGCAGGCCGGACAGTAACTGCATAGCTTCCTGGCCAGATCCTCGCCCGCCCGACCAATGGTTTCCATACGTGCCGGATTGGCATGGGCGCGCCCGTCTGTCTCGACAAAAACGAGGCCATTGGCCGAGTCTGCCAGTGCGCAGGAAAAAGCGGCGTGCAGGTCTTCCCAGGTGCTGATCCCCTTGCATATGCGCAAATCCTGTTCGCCGTCCGGGCGCAGCACCAGATGCTGTTCGGGAAAGCGCACCTGCTTGGCGAACGTTTCAACCGCCGCCCACTCCGGCGCCAGCAGGTGGGCAAAGTTGGCCTGGCCCTGCGCGACGCCAATGACCTCCAGCTCACGCTCGTCGTCGAGCCAGATCAGAATCTCCGTATTCCAGGGGAAAAGTCCGGTAAACGGATCTGGCCCGTAGCTGCCTTCACTGGCCAGTCCCAGTGACAGTCCGGACCGCTCCATGCCGATGCGGGCCTTTTGCCGCGCTGCACTGAGCTGCGAGCCGGCGCGCGGGATCTCGCGGGTGAAGCTTCCCAACTGATCGGTGTCGTAGCCGGTAACCCGTTGCACCCGACAGCCGAGCGCTCGCTCCAGCGGCTGCGCCAGGACTTGCTCCTTGCCGTGCTGGGTGAGCAGCGCAACCGTGCGACCGGCATAAAAGTCCATCATGCACTCAGCCCGATACGCTGGCACAGGCCAGCGGTAGCCAGTGCCCCTGACGATAGCGGCGGCTGGCCGCCTGTCGGTCTTGACCAGGTCGGCTGCAAAAAGTGGGAAGACGGCTGATCATCACACTGCCTCGACTTCCTGCCACGCCCCGCCGGGGCGATAGCGCGAAACCGTCGTCCCGGCCGGCTCGATGTGGAACAGGTTAAGCCACTCGTGGTCGACGAGTTGCCTGACGACGGCATGCTTGCCAATGATCTTGTCGATCTCCTGGCGCGGCGCCTCGATGAACACCGACAGGCGCAGCGGCGTGTGCACGAAGCGCTCGCCGTCGTGGATCGATTGCATCGGCAAGCCGATGCGCAGGTCGCCACCGTTACCCTCGAACACACCGACGTCGCCACCGACCACGTTGTGCAGCACCTTGTCGCCGCTGCCATAGAGCGTGTTGTCCACCGTCGAGGCGTAGTACTGCATGTTGATCCAGTGGGTGACGACCATCGGCGCGGTCATTATCAACTCCAGCACCTTGAAGCCGGGGTCGCGCTCCCATCGGTAATCGTGCAGGAAGCTGCGACCGCCGAGGTTCAGGTGCTGGCTGCGGCTGCGCGGTGCCACGACGAAGGCGGCACAGCCGGCGAGACCCCATTCGGGACGCACCTGCGCCCAGTCGCTGGTGCGCGACTTGATCGCCTCGTGAAGACTGGCGGGATCGTCGACGCGGTCGCCCAGGCCGAGCAAGGCGGCGCGTTCGGCGCGCGCGCGCTGGCCCGCGTCAGCGAGCCAGCCGTGCAGTTCGTCCAGATCTTTGGTGTGGCTGGCGGGCACAAGATCGGTGTCGTAGAGCAGCACTTCATCGGTGGTGGTGTTGTGCAGGCCCCCGACGAAGATCGTGCACTCGGGCACGTCCAGCCCGCGCTGCTGCAAGCCCTTGCGCACGACCGGGTCGTTCAGCAGGGCGACGAGCGCGCGCGAATTGACCTCACCCGTCTGCCCGCCACAGGCGCCGCAGTCCAGCCCTGCGGCATGCGGGTTGTTGGCGCTGGTGCTACCGTGCCCAGCGAGCAGGATGACGCGCGCATAGCCGGTGGAAAGACCCATCGCGCCCAGCGCCGTGGCCGCCATGTTGACGCGCGCTTCCACGTCCGGCCAGCCGCTGCTCGGGAACCGCGGGCGCAACAACCGGCGCTCGGCCTCGGGCAGTCCCGTCTGTTCCACGGGCGCGGGATTCCTTGCACCGCCGAGGCGATTCTTGAGCAGCTTGCCGGCATAAAGAAGCCCGCAGGCTTCCACGAAGGAGAACGTGGACCCGGCGCCGCTGCGGAACGTCTGCCACTGCTGGCGCATCAGCAGATACTTTTTGCGGCGCCTGACCAGCGCTTCGGTGTGTGTGGGCGAATCACACTCGTCGGTGACGCACAGCCCCGGGTGGAGCAGGCCGGGCAACTGCGGCCGCACCATCTCGCTGCCCATCGGTCGGTACGCGATGAACAGCGCGAAAAAGCCGGCGAAACCCAGGGTCTGGACCTTGTTGGCGCTGCTCGCCTCCAGCGCGCGGCGGTAAACCTCGGAGCGCACGTCGATGCAGAACACGGCCTGCACGGTCGGCGCAGTCTCCACGGCACCGGTCATCGGAGTCCCCGCCATCAAGCCCTTGGCCAGCGGCCCCTGATAGGCACGCTCGAGCGCCACCTGCCACAGCCAGTCGCGGCTCTGTGCGTCCTGCGCGCGGGAGATCACCCCTTCGGCCCCGCGCCAGGCGGAAGCCAGCCCGGCGGCCACCCCTGCCTCGGGGTGACCCTCGTGCAGCAGCCACTCCCAGGCCAAGCGAATGGCCAGCAGGTGCACAATGTGGTCGTCATCGCCCTTGGCGAGGCGCGCCTGCCAGCGCTGGTAGGCGCACCAGGACGACCAGCCGTTGATGCTCATCAGCAGCGCGGTGAAGTACACTTCACGCCCCGCCGTCGGGATGTGCAGCGCGGGCACGGCAGCGTCGATCAGCGCCATCGGATCGGAGGGCAACGTACGCAGCCGCTGGCTGAAGCCGTGGTAACCCATCAGCATCGCCGGGCCGAAGTCGTGCTCCGACTGCCGGCGCCAGCTCGCGTAGAGACCGCCGCTGTGGTCCGGTCCCCAGGCCGCCTGACCCTGGTCGAAATACGCAGCCGTGCCCTGGCTGACGTGATGCGTGACGTAGTCGCGCCAGGCCATGTGGTGGCGTGTGTCGCGGCGGGCGTCCACCACATCCGTCGCCAGTGGCAGGCGTCCCGGGAAGCTCGGGCTCGCGCTCAGGCTCGCCACCAGTTCCTCCACCGTGCAGTGGGCTCCGCTCGCCTCGATCGCCTCGCGGAGGTGTGCTTTGCTGATGCGGCCCGCCTGCCAGTGTTCCTGGTACCAGCTTCTCGGCATCAGCATCGGGCTCCCCGCCAGCGCGGCAACGTTGGCCGCGGCGATCGCGATCGGCCGCTCGAGGTGACCCCAGTAGGGGTTGACCGCGATGAAGCGATCCAGCGGCCAGGTCGGGGCGATTCGTTCGCAGGCGGCGTCGATCAGGGGTCTGAGGGCAGATGGTGTCGCCCGGGTCGAAAGTTCGGTCACAGCGTTCATCGGAGTGCTCCAGGTATGCTTACTTTTTCGGGAAGGATGGGTTGCGCTGCGGCAGGCTTGGCCGGAAGCCGAGCCGGCCAAACGCGGAAGGTCAGGCGAGTGAAGACTTCATCCAGGTACAAGCCAGCGAACAGCCACGGGTAAAGCTTGCGTGACAGCGCGCCCTGGGGCCGGGCGCGTACCGCACCCTGAACGACGAACAGCACCGCGAAGCAACCGATCACCCAGGCCACCAGGCCCATATTCACGGCGGCAGGTGCGCCCAGCCACTGCCTGAACAGCAGGTGCAGACCAAAGTAAGTGAGCGCGACGGCGAAACACCCGGCGACGCCGGCGAGGATCCACGCGCCGCCGGCACGCCGTAGCGGCCCGGCGAGCAGCGGTACCAGCGCCAGCGCGAGCACCGCGCTCACCGCCCACAGCGCAGGCGCTTCGCTCGGACGGATGCCCCAGGCCAGCGCTGCCGCAGCGACAATACCGACACCCACGATGGCGCTGGTGAACCAGGCGAAGCCGCTCAGCGGTGGCAGGGGGGTGGTCATCTGTTGCAGCCGGTTCTGCTCCACGGCCGTACCGGCGGTCAGGAAGGCATGCGCCTTGTACAGCGAGTGGGCGACGATATGCAGCAGCGCAAGATCGTAGAGGCCGAGGCCGCATTGCATGAGCATGAAGCCCATTTGCGCGCAGGTGGACCAGGCCAGCGCCACCTTGATGCTGATGCGCGTCATCATCGTCGCTGCGGCGACGACGGCGGTGAGGCCGCCGACCCCGACCAGCAGCGCCTGCGCCAGCGGCACGTCGGCGACCAGGGTACCGAGGCGGATCAGCACGAAGCCGCCGAGGTTAACGATGCCGGCATGCAGCAGCGCCGAGACCGGCGTCGGCGCCTCCATCACCTGGATCAGCCAGCCGTGCACCGGCAGTTGCGCGCACTTGAACAGCGCGCCGATTACGAACAGCACGGCGGCCCCCTGCAGCGCACCGGAGTACTCCGGGAGCGCCCGTGCGGCAGCGATCGCCTGGTCGATCTCGAACGTGCCGAGTTGCGACCCGACGATGGCGATGGCGCTCAGCATGCACACGTCGGCCACCCGGCTGGCGATGAACTTCTTGTGTGCGGCAATGAGCGCTTGTGGCCGCTGATCGAAAAACGTCAGCAGGGCATGCAGCGCCAGGCTGGTGCCGATCCAGGCGAGCACCAGCAACAGCAGGTTATTTGACAGCACCAGCACGGTCACCGCAGCGAGCGTCAGCATCAGGCTGCGGATGTAGCGCAGCTGGCCGCGCTGACCGCCGAGATACGAGTGCGAATAGCCGACGATGACCCAGCCGATGAAGCACACCAGCACCAGCATGACGTTGGCCAGCACATCGCTGCGCAGGCTGAAATGGACGCCCGCATCGGAACTGGCGAGCGCCGGCCCGCGCCAGACTCCGGGGCCGACGGCAATCAGCCAGGCGAGCGAGGCCATAGCGGCGGCGAGCGCCAGCGCCGCACTGATGCGCGACCAGCGCCATGAAGATTCCGGCGCATTCGTCGTCAAGGCCGGAACGGCAGCGAGAACAAAAAGAAGCGGCACCGTGCACAGCAGGGCAACGCGCAGGAGCGGCAAGTCGGTGAGTATTGTTTCCATCAGGGATGGTCTCGTTGGGTCGTCGGAAACTGCACTATGACAAACCGGAAAACTTTTGTAAAATTCAATAATTGATGCTTATTGTTCTACAAATCAGAATGTTTAGTCGCACGGTGGGACGAGCGTGCGTGACCGGGTTGTAGCCGGTGGACGCAACTTTGCACAAGCTGATTGATTCTGTAGTATTCATGCATCGCTACACTACGTTATAGAAAAACGAATGAAGTTCTTGCGTTGCCCATGTCCCGTCTGAACTATCACCATCTTCGCTATTTCTGGGCCGTCGCCAGGGAAGGCAACCTGACGCGCGCCGCAGCGCAATTGCATGTGTCGCAGTCCGCCCTTTCGACACAGATCAAGCAGCTGGAAGAGCAATTCGGCCAGGCCCTGTTCGCGCGCGAAGGCCGCGCTCTGCAGTTGACCGAAGCGGGCCGGGTGGCGCTGACCTATGCCGAAACAATTTTTGCGACGGGCAATGAACTCACCTCGATGCTGCGCGATGGTACGCGCCGTGAGCGACAGGTTTTACGCATTGGCGGTGTAGCCACCCTGTCGCGCAATTTCCAGGAAAATTTCATCAAGCCGCTGCTTTCGCGATCCGACGTCGCTTTAGTCCTGCAGTCGGGCAGCCTCGATGAGTTGCTGGCCAGTCTTTCCATCCACAAGCTCGATCTGGTGCTTTCCAACCAGCGCGTTCACAGCGATTCCGATCATCCTTGGCGTTGCCATCGAATCGCACGCCAGCCAGTGAGTCTGGTGGGGAAGAAGCGTTCGCGCGGTAAAGCCTTCCGCTTCCCGCAGGAGCTTGCCGAGGTGCCCTTGCTACTGCCTAGCCGCGCTAGCGATATTCGCGCCGGCTTTGATCTCTTGTGCGATCAACTCGGCCTGCGCTACCACGTGCAAGCCGAAGTCGATGACATGGCCATGTTGAGGCTGTTGGCCAGGGACTCGGACAGTGTCGCACTGCTGCCAAGGGTGGTGGTACAGGACGAACTGCGCGACGGACAACTTGAGGAATACTGTGTTGTACCGCAGCTTCATGAAAACTTTTACGCCATAACGGTGCAGCGCCACTTTGAACCGCCGCTGCTGAAAACTCTCCTGAAACGCCCGGAAGCCGACGTGCTGGAGATGGAGACGGTTTCTTCCAGCGCAAAAGCTGGATCAGTCGGAAAAGTAAAATCCAGAGCAAAAGCGAACTAACGTCGTTAAGTCGCCGAGGCCCCCACATTCCTTAGTCACATTCCTTATCTACCAAACCTTGAAAATCGCCTCTGCCGCAGAGACCGTTTCGGCGATATCCGCTTCGCTGTGCGCGGCGGAAACAAAGCCGGCCTCGAAGGCTGAAGGGGCAAAGTAGTGTCCGGCGGCCAGCATGGCGTGGAAAAAACGGTTGAACGCGGCCTTGTCGCATGCCATGACTGCGGCGTAGTTCTGCGGGCATTGCGAGCGGAAGTATAGACCGAACATGCCACCCACCGATTGTGCGGAGAAGGCCACGCCGTGCTGCTTCGCCGCGGCGGCCAGCCCCTCGCAAAGTTGCCGGGTACGCCAGGTCAGCGTCTCGTAAAAGCCCGGCGCCTGCACCAGCTTCAAGGTCGCCAGACCGGCCGCCACCGCCACCGGATTGCCCGACAGCGTTCCGGCCTGATAGACCGGGCCGAGCGGTGCGATCTGTTCCATGATCTCGCGCTTGCCGCCGAAAGCGCCAAGCGGCATGCCGCCGCCGATCACCTTGCCCAGCGTGGTCAGATCCGGGGTGATGCCGTAGTGCCCCTGTGCGCTTTTTAGATCGACGCGAAAGCCGGTCATCACTTCGTCAAAAATAAGTACCACACCATGCTGAGTGCATAGCGTGCGCAGGGCCTCAAGGAACACCTGCTGCGGCAGCACCAGATTCATGTTGCCGACCACCGGCTCGACAATGACCGCCGCAATGCTTGCACCGTGTTCGGCAAAGGCATTTTCGAGCTGGGCGACATCGTTGTAGTCGAGTACCAGCGTGTGCTTTGCCAGATCGGCCGGAACGCCGGCCGAACTTGGATTGCCGAAGGTCAGCATGCCCGAGCCAGCCTTCACCAGCAGGCTGTCGCTGTGCCCGTGATAACAGCCCTCGAACTTGATCAGCAGATCACGCCCGGTGTACCCGCGCGCCAGACGGATGGCGCTCATCGTCGCTTCGGTCCCCGAACTGACCAGGCGCACCATGTCGAGCGAGGGCAGCAGCGCACAAAGCAGGTCGGCCATATCGACTTCGCGTTCGGTCGGTGCGCCAAACGTCAGTCCCTGAGCTGCGGCCTCCTGAACAGCAGCAACGACCTGCGGATGGGCATGACCGAGGATCAGCGGCCCCCACGAGCCCACGTAGTCGAGGTAGGACTTGCCGTCGGCGTCGATCACGCGCGAACCGCTGCCCCAAGTGAAGAAACATGGCGTGCCGCCCACCGAACGGAACGCACGCACCGGAGAATTGACACCGCCGGGAATATGCCGCTGTGCGCGTTCGAACAACTGCTGATTTTGCGTACTCAAGCCGGTTCTCCTGTGAAAAGATGCTGAAAGCTTCTTGCGCGCGACTCAATGTCGGACGCGGCAAACAAGTCGGTGATCACGGCGAGCAGGTCGGCACCGGCGGAAATCAGTGCGGGAGCGGTGTCCCGTGTAATGCCGCCGATGGCGCAAGCTGGAACTCCCAATTCGTCCCGGCAACGGCCAAACAGCGACAGCGGCGCCCGCTGTGCATGCGGCTTGGTCGGCGATGGATAGACCGCACCGAAGGCAACATAATCGGCGCCAGCCGCAACGGCAGCACGTGCCAGGGCGAACTCCGCATAGCACGATACCCCGAGCAGCTTGCCCGGGCCAAGCGCTTGCTTGGCAGTCGCCAGATCGCCATCGTCTCCGCCCAGATGCACGCCGTCGGCATCGACGGCGAGCGCCAGTGCCAGATCGTCATTGACAATAAAGAAGGCGCCGTAGCGCCGACAAAGCGCGCATAGCGCGTGGGCAATTTCGGTCTGCTGCGCGGCAGCGCGCTGCTTGTCGCGATACTGGACTATCCTGACACCGCCACGGAGTGCGGCTTGCACGCGGGTCAACAGTTCGTAACGGTCGATACCATCAGGGGTGATGGCATAGAGTCCGCGCAACGATTGCTTATTGTTTTCAGGCATCGCCGCCTTCTTCCGTCTGCCGTGCCCAGAAAAAACGATCCGGAATGAATTGCCCCATTCCTGGCCGAAATCCTGCGGCTAAAGTCTTCCAGGTGTACTCCTGTGCCTCGCGTACTGCCTCGCTGACCGACAGCCGGTGGGCCAGACCGGCCGCCAGCGCCGAAGCCAGCGTGCAGCCGGAACCGTGATAACTGCCAGGCAGTCGCTGCCAGTTGTCGCTGCGCACCCGTCCCTCGCCGGCATAGAGGTCATTGACCACCTGCGGCGTGTTTTCATGGGTGCCGGTCAGCAGCACATACTCGCAACCCCAGGCAATCAGCCGGCGCGCGCATTCGTCGAGCGGCAAATCGTTGCCCTCATCATCCGTCCCGCCGCTTAGCCGACGCGCCTCAAGCGAATTCGGGGTCAGGATGGTGGTCTGCGGCAACAGCAACTCCTGAAGCGCAGAAATCATCTCTGCATCGGCCAGTTCGTCACCGCGTCCGGAAGCCAACACGGGATCGAACACCAGCGGTACATCAGGATAGTCAGCAAGAATGCGGGCAATCACCGCGATATTCTCGACACTTCCGAGCAATCCGATCTTGAAGACATCCACCGGCATGTCTTCAAGCAGCGTACGAGCCTGATCGTCGACCCAGTCGGCATCAATGACCAGCAGGCTGTCGATGCCGAGCGTGTCCTGAACAGTCAGTGCCGTGATGACCGACAGGGCATGGCAGCCCATTGACGAAATTGTCATCAGGTCAGCCTGAATGCCGGCACCGCCCGAGGGATCACTGGCGGCAAAAGTCAGGACAATAGGCGGCGATAGTTGCGTCGAGCGAAAATCCATTGGGCGAAC